>JADHWO010000032.1 GCA_016783445.1 Candidatus Aminicenantota bacterium | reverse complement strand
TGGAGGATCCAAGAATTACTAAGGTAGATGATACCTACTACATCATATATACTGCATATTCCCACTATTCTCCTCGCCTTGCTCTGGCCAAGACAGAAGACTTTGAGAATTTTGAGCGGATTGCTCTTATCTCTGAGCCGGTAAATAAAAACGCTGTTATTTTTCCCAGGAAATTTGGAAGAAGATATGTCCGTTATGACAGACCTATGGGTACTGGTATCGCCACCTGGATATCTTACTCCTATGACCTCATCCATTGGGGAAACTCAGAGGTACTCTTTGAGACGCGACCAGGCTATTGGGATGCAGACAAAATTGGTCCCGGGGCTCCGCCTATCCGGACAAAGAAAGGATGGCTTCTTATATACCATGGCGTCAAAAGGACATCTGCTGGTCCAATTTACAGACTGGGTGTTGCCCTCTTTGATCTAAAGGATCCAGCTAAGCTTATTGGGCGCTCAAGAGAGCCAATCTTGTCACCTACTGAATACTATGAGCGCACCGGTGATGTTCCAAATGTTGTTTTTACGACGGGGGCAATCTTGGAAAAGAACGGAGAGGTGAAAATATACTATGGTGCCTGTGATACTTCCATCTGTCTCGCTACTGCCCACATAGATGATCTCCTTTCTTTATGCAAAAGGCTAGAAACAGAAGTTTTGTAATTTTGTCTTTGGGATTTCAATATTAGAGTTTTGGATTTCCAGTTATAAGAAGGAGTCGAAACTAGTCATATAAGGGATACGGAGTCATAAACATTGGGCGGTAAACAGGATATGTTCGATTTCAAGAGCAGACACAGATTGGGCATAATCTAAGAAAATTGTTATATAACTTATTTGAGATAAATAAGTTAAAAGAGAGCGGACATAACTCAGTGGTAGAGTACGAGCTTCCCAAGCTCGGGGTCGCGGGTTCGAATCCCGTTGTCCGCTCTCTCTCTAAAAAAGGCCCAAAAAGAAAAAGGGGTTTATATGTAGATTTCTCGATAAAAAAAATGAGGATTTTGGATTATGAGTAGGGCTTTTCAAAAAGATTGGGAGGTAATTTTAGACAAAAAACCGCTCAGTGGATCATTAAACATGGCTGTTGATGACTATTTGTTTCAAACCCTTAGCGATAAGCCCAAAACATATCTCCGATTTTATAGATGGGAGAAGCCGACAGTCTCTCTCGGGTATTCACAGAATATTCAGAAAGTGGTTGATGTGAACTCCTGCCAGAAACTGGGAATAGACATTGTCAGAAGAATGACAGGAGGAAAGCTTGTTTTGCACCATAAAGAAGCGACATACTCTTTGTGTTCTTCAGACATTAAGGCATTTACTTCCACGCTTATGGATTCTTACAGGATAATCTCACAGGCTTTAATGCGAGGCTTAGAAAAAATGGGATTAAAACCTAACCTGGCTGAAACTCCTCCCAGCTCTTATAAAAGAGGAGACCTTCCATGTTTTTCCCATCCTGCACAAAACGAAATTGAAATAAAGGGAAAAAAAATAGTTGGCAGCGCTCAAAAAAGGGCTGGTTCAAGATTTATCCAGCACGGATCAATTCCTCTTGAAAAAGATGAGGGCCTTTTGGAATCTGTTACTTTTTTAAAAGGAGAAAAAAGCGAGGAACGTAAAATATCTATTTCTGAGGCTTTAGGGAAAAAGGTTAGTTTTGATTGGGCCGTTGAGTATTTAATTTCTGGAATTTCTGAATTTTTTGAGATTATATTAATACCGAAGGATTTTAATGCTGAGGAAAAAGAAGCTATCTTAAAAATTCAAAAAGAGCAATATGAAAATTCCGAGTGGACCTTCGGGGGGCCTTCGACATCAGACCTCTAAAACTTCAATGCTTTTTTTGAATAAGAAACGCCGGACCTTAAAGCAAAAAAAATGTTGAAGTTTTTAAGAGCATAACTTTAATAAACAAGGTAGTTGATTTTTTTACTCTCCAGTGATAGTATTTTTTCTAAAGTAAAGGAAGGGATTATCGCAGAATGAACGAAGTTGAAGAACTGTCGAAAATCGATATTAAAAATTTACCAGCCTTAAGGCATATTTTACTTGATGACCTTCATCAAAAAGTTTTAAAAAACTTTTACCTCGAACTGGGGACGGGACCTGTTCTTTATCTTCTATCTCCTTCTTATTCTGTAGTAAATCCAACTCCTAACGAAACTATTAATGACTTTATCAAGGATAAAGAAAATCTTCTCAATTACCTTAAGGAGTACATCTTACAGAATTTATCCGTTTATTCAGTCCTTTTAGATGTAAACAGCTATTTCGCTGAGCAAAACAACTGTCTGGTTCTGGCCAGGCTAAGGGAAAGAGATTCTGGTGGGAGGCGATATGAGATTAAATTTTACACTCATTCACCTCGAGAGCTCCTGACTCAGTACAAAGATAAAATTTATATCGGGAGAGATTTTATCGACCTTTTCCATTTCAGAAGAAAATACTTAGGTGTTAAGGAATTAATTATTTCCCTGAAAGATCAGTATGAAATTTTGCTTGATAAAGTAGAGGAAAAATTAAAAGAGCCGTTAGAATACAAGTCCTATTTCCAGGAGATAAAGGAATCTGTGAACGAACTGCATAACGAGAGCCTTTTAATCCTTCAATCTCTTCCTCCTTATCTCGATTTTAAAAAGTTAAAAGGCAAAGATCTGATTGATATTAACGCGCAGTACCGGGCTGTTAATCATTATCTGATAGAGCTCAATGATGAAGTGGCTGAGTTCGAGAACCTTTTGCGGTTTAAGAAGGAAACAGATTTTGTGCGTTATGTCACAAAATATAAAAAAGACCTGGCTAATGCCATATCGTATTTTAATATCAAAATCAACGGTTACTTATCGGGAAAGATTCGAAATTTTAAACCCAAAAGCTAACCCCAGTTTGTTCTGTTTATTCCAGAAAAAAGTCTATCAAACTGATTAAAGTAGGCTAGCTAGTCTGTATAAAAAAAGGCCCGTCCCATAGAACGGGCCAGTTCTTTTTCTTGCGCTTTATGTTCCTGGTTTATTCTTCAATCAAGATTGTGCGGTAACTCGTGGAAAGGAAAATAGCGGGATTCTCTTTTTCCTCAATAAAAGCTTTTATCGTGGAGAAATGATTGTCTTCTTGAGAATTCAACTCAACTGGAAGTTTCCAAGAGATGTCCCCGTTTTTTACTTTTGCTTCAATGGGGTATCTTCCTTTTAGGGGCCAATAAAACTTAATCCCGGCGTAGGCTCCGTTTACCTCAATTGGATGGGTAAGAGGGAGAGGTTCGAGAACAATATCCCCATGCGATAGAGTAATAGTTGTTTTTCCTGAGAACTCAGATAGCTCAACATCTCGATAAGATGATGAAATATTGATTTTTTCTCCTATAATCGTCTTCCCGTAAATTCCCAGGCTTTTTCCATTTATCGTGAGATCGCCCTTGATGTTGATGACTTTTACTTTATTATAATTGTCTTTTACATCAAGATATCCTCTTGCACCCTCTACTTCCACAAAAGAATGATGTCCTGTGATCTTTGTGGGTCCAACATTAAACAGGGATATTTTCCTGTAAGAATTCTCAACGTTGACTGTTCCCTTCAGGTTTTCACCGTAAATTTCAGAGTGATATCCTTTAATCTGAACATCTTGATTGATGTTTTCCACGTGAATTTTCCCATAAGGCAGTGTAATTTCTACATTTCCATCAACTCTATTAACAAACATTGTTGAATGCTTACTTTCTAATTGGCAGTCAGATTGGATATCTTCAATTTCAACATCTCTATAGCTGTTCTTAATGAAGAGTTCCCTGCCAATATTCGAGGCGATTATTTTGCCGTGGCGATTTCTGATATCTGTTTTTCCAACTTTTGATACATTAACTGTTCCATAGGAATTTACCACATCAACATTCATCCCTTTTGGGAGCGAGATCCTGAAACTTGTTTTGAAGTTTCTTCTTTTAAACTCATCTCTGTTAGTTTTAACGGTCAGTTTACCAGCATCCTTATGGATAATCATTTTGAGCTCATTTGAGACTTCTTTGGCGTTCTCTTCGTTTTTCCGCCAGATTTTTTTCTGAAAAGAGATGGATATTTTTTCCTCGTCAGTTCCTTGTATTTCAATATTTCCATGGGAATTGGTTATTTGAAGAAGAGAGGGGAAAGGCGGTTCAAGTTCCTGGAATTCTTCATAAACATATTCATCCGTGAAGATTACGATATTGTCTTCAAAATCAAAATAAACATTAAGTTCGCCTGTGTATGCATGATGGAAAAGTATGCCGGCTGTAACGATGAAGATTAAGAGAACAATTTCCTTTGCTTTCATTTTTTTATCCTTATTCGCACTCGGATTTCTCTTGTTTTTCCTTTATTCCATAAAAGAGTTTCCAGGCACCCCAAAGTATAAGAATCAGAGGCCAGAGCCGGGCAATGAATTCCCATACATCCCACTTTGCAATATGAATATTACCCAGTAGAATAATGATACCCAGGACAATGAGGATGACTCCCCATGCAAGCGGATCTTTTCTTCTGGTTTTTGCCATTTTGTCCTCCTCTAGTTTTCACTGTTGTTTTTCTTGTAAACGTAATCTACTATAAACTTCACTCCGATAATGATAATCACTGCAGGCCAGAAATCAAAAACTGTGTCATAACTTATAACATCAAAATTGGCCAGAAGAAGTATGCCTCCCAGAGCCAGTAAAAAGATACCCCAGAAAACAGAGCCACTTTTTACAGCTTGAGGGAATTCTTCGACTTCCACTTCTTCCTCTTCATCTCCCAGTAGGGCTTTGCGGTTGATGCTTTTTGCTGTCTGGATAGAGTCTAGGATCTGATAGGTGTAGAATCCAGCGAGGAGTAATGAAGCAAGCAGTATAACAAAGAGCGGCGGGCCTTGTGTCAGTGATGTGATTAGGCCTGCGATGATAACCATAAAAATTATGCCCTTGGAAACCTGGCGGTTGTAGAGGGCGCCAGTTCCAGGAAAAAAGATGGAAAGGATACATGCTAGTGCAGTGGATCTCGGGGGCTTTCTGTAAATAACTTTTTCATCCATTTTAAACCTCCATGTTTATGTAATGTTTAATCCTCATTTCCTCCAAATAGCTTTATATTTTTAAGAGAAACGAGAATATTATCCTTATATTCACCTAAAGAATCAGCAAAAGATGCTGCTTTGGCGTATAAAGTTTCGATCTTACTATACCCAAGATGAACCTGGCGGCTGACTGATTTATCGATATGATGTTTATTAGGATTGAAGAGGTAGAAAGATATTAAGGTAAAAACGATTATGGTTGCAGCCAGAACAGGTTGAAGAGAGGGGCGAAGAAGAAAATCAAAGCCAAGTTTAAATCTTTTCTTTTTCCCTGGAATCGAATAGAGCCGGTCCAGGAGATCCTCACTTATTTCCAATTCAGGAAAATCTGCCAAAGATTCCTTTGTTTCTTCCATAAAAGAGTAAAGCACGGAGCAGCTCTTACATGTTTTTAGATGTTTTTTTACTTCTTTTTTTTCTTCAAGGCTGAGCTCATCCTCTAAATAAGGAGATAAAAGTTCTTCAATTTTTTCACATTCCATTTTTTCTCTCCTTTTTTTTATTAAGGATTTTAGCTAGCTGAAGTCTTCCCCTGTTAACCCGGGATTTGACGGTTCCCAAAGGAAGGCTCATGATTTCTGCAATCTCATTGTAATTTTTTCCCTGAATATCTCTAAGGATAACTGTCATACGGATCTCAGGAGGGAGATTGTTGATGCTTTCCCAGATTATTTTTTTGCTTTCTTCTTTTAAAGCTCCTTCCTCCGGATTTTCGAATGCTTCTGAGGAGAGGTTATACTCATTGAAGTCATCTCGTGTTTTCTTTTCCCATTTTGTTTTTCGATATTGATCGATGAGGTGGTTTTTAGCTAATGTGAGAAGCCAGGCGCTGAAATTTCTTTTAAAATCATATTTTGCAAGAGAATTGTAGAGTTTTAGGAAAATATCCTGTGTCAGGTCTTCAGCTTCTTGGTAGCTTCCTGCGAACTGATACGCCATGTTGAATATGTTTTTAGAATAAGTATTAACGAGCATTTTCCAGGCTCCTTCTTTTCCTTTGATGCATTCTTGTACGATTGTGTTAATCTGCAATCAATTCACCATGATAGACGAGATTTTATTTAAAAAAGTTCCGTATTTCCTTTATTCTATTTTGGCTAAGATAAGGTGTCAAACTCGTATATTATATCTTTGAATCTATTTTATTAAATCATAATCAATACATAAAAAGAAACAACACTGGACCTGGATTATTCACTAGTCGAGGTTGCTGCAGATGCAAGGCGTGGCCCATGAAGCTGTGGTTTTCCACCGCGATTGGGCCGCAACGAAGCATATGCTGTGAGATCGGCTTGCCCGAAGGGTAAAAAATGCCGACATAGAATGAATTAATGGACATAAAAGAAAGTTTGAATCTTGATCTTGAGAAAAACCTACCTAAAGAGCTCATGTCATTGAAAATAATATATAGTGTCGGCATATTTTATGAATAATTCAGGTGGAAAATGCAAGAAGATTATAATAAATAGAAACCGGAGATTTTGCCTCTTATGGTTTGATTTATCATATCCAGGCTGAACTCAAATCCCTGATTGCAAAATTTCTTGACTTGGGAAGTCAGACATGACAGAATATTTTTTTAATTATCTCTTTTTTTTGATTTGATTTTCTTCTCTTTTCCATGTCTGGTCAGAAATTCTATCACATTCAACAAGGGAGGCGATAAATGGAAGGAATTATTGGATACGGTGCATATATTCCACGGAATAGAATTAAAGTTGAGGAAATTGCTAAAGTCTGGGGAGCAGATGCACCAAGCTACAAGAGGGGATTGATGTTGGAGGAAAAATCAGTTCCTTCTCCTGATCAGGATACGATCACGATGTCTGTGGAGGCATCTAAAAGAGCCCTGAAAAGATCCCTCATCAATCCTGCAGATATTGGGGCAGTATATATCGGTTCAGAATCCCATCCCTATGCAGTCAAACCAAGCGGCACAGTTTTAGCTGAGGCTATTGGGGCAACTCCTGAGGTGCATACTGCAGATTTTGAGTTTGCCTGCAAGGCAGGAACAGAAGGGATGTTTGTGGCGCTGAGCTTGGTGAAAGCCGGAGAAGTCAAGTATGGCTTGGCTGTAGGGGCTGATACTTCTCAGGGAGCTCCTGGGGATGCTTTGGAATACTCGGCTGCAGCTGGGGCAGCGGCTTTTATATTTGGCCGCGATAACATAATTGCTAAAGCCTTAGAGACCTATTCCTACACGACGGATACTCCTGATTTCTGGCGCCGTGAATACCAGTATTATCCTCAACACGGTGGACGGTTCACCGGAGATCCTGCATATTTCAAGCACATTGTAGGAGCTGGCAAGGGAATAATGGAAAAGGCAGGGATGAAGCCATCAGATTTTAACTATGTGATTTTTCATCAACCTAACGGAAAATTCCCCTTCAGAGTAGGAAAAATGCTGGGATTCGAGAGAGAGCAGATTGAACCGGGTTGGCTGGTCAATAAGCTGGGAAACACTTATTCCGCTTCTTCTCCTCTGGGTCTGACAGCGAGCCTGGATATATCCGAACCTGGAGATAAGATTCTTATTGTTTCTTATGGCTCTGGCGCAGGAAGCGATGCTTTTATTTTCGAAGTGACGGAGAGAATCGAAAAGGTGAGAGATCTTGCTCCAAAAACAAGAGAATTATTGGAAAAAAACAAAAATTACCTTGAGTACGGTGAGTATGCCAAATTCCGCAAAAAAATCAAAAAGGCGGTATAGGAGGAAGAAATGAGAGATGTGGCTGTTATTGGTGTGGGAATGACAAAGTGGGGCGAACTCTGGGAAAAATCTTTTAGGGATATTTTTGTAGAGTCGGCTCTCCTCGCTCTGGACGATGCCGGCGTTGATCGTATTGACTCTATGTATGTGGGCTCCATGTCATCAGGCCTTTTTGTGGGTCAGGAACACATTGCTTCACTTCTTGCTGATTATTTAGGTCAGGCTCCTATCCCTTCGACAAGAGTGGAAACAGCCTGTGCTTCTGGCGGGCTTGCTTTAAGACTTGGATTTATGGAGGTCGCCTCTGGTATGAGCGATGTAGTTCTTGTTGGTGGAATAGAAAAAATGACTGATGTCAGTGGTGATGAAGCAACTTATGCCCTTGGGTCGGCTGCTGACCAGGAATATGAAGGCTATCACGGAATCACCTTTCCAGGTCTTTATGCTCTAATAGCCAGAGCACATATGGAAAAATATGGCACCACAAGAGAGCAGCTGGCTTTAGTGGCAGTAAAAAACCACAAAAATGGTGCCAAGAATCCTCTTGCGCAGTTTCCATTCGAGATTACAGTAGATTCGGTCCTGAATTCCGTTATGATTGCTGACCCGCTGAGACTCCTGGATTGTTCTCCTATTACTGATGGAGCAGCAGCAGCAGTAATTGTCCCTGTAGAAGTGGCAAAAAAAATGAAAAAGCCCGTTATCAAGATTTTAGGGACCGGACATGCCACAGACACGATTGCTCTGAGTTCAAGAAAAGATATCACATGGCTTGAATCGACTTATCAAGCTGCAAAACAGGCCTATGATATGGCAGATAAAAAACCAGAAGATATCAACTTTATTGAAGTTCATGACTGCTTCACAATAGCTGAGATCTGTGTTCTTGAAGCCCTGGGAATAGTGGAAAAAGGAAAAGGCGGAGAAGCTTATGAAGATGAACTGACTTTTCTTGAAGGGAAGATCCCTGTGAATACAAGCGGAGGATTAAAAGCTAAAGGCCATCCTGTTGGAGCAACAGGAGTGGCTCAGGTTATAGAGATTGTGAAACAACTCCGAGGCGAGGCGGGCAAAAGGCAAATCAAGGATCCAAGAATTGGGATGGCTCAAAACATGGGCGGAAGTGGTGGAAGTTCTGTGGTTCACATCTTCGAAAGAGAATAAGGAAGGAGGAGAACAATGCCGACACCATCAAGGTACTGGAGGGAAATTCCTCAAAGATACAGGTTTGAGGCCAATAAATGCAAAAATTGTGGTATTGTCTTTTTTCCCCCTCGTTTAATCTGTCCAGAGTGTAAAAAGAGAGAATTTGAAGAGACAAAGCTGGCTGAGAAAGGAAAAATCCTTACTTATACGATTATCCGGGTTCCTCCCCGTCAGTTTGTCGACCAGGCACCCTATGCTGTAGGGATAGTTGAACTTGATGATGGAGTGAAATTGACAGCCCAGATTGTGGATTGTGATTTTGAGGACTTAAAAATCGGACTGAAAGTAAAGCTGGAATTTCGGAAGATTTTTGATGAGGGAGAAGCAGGCATTCTCTGCTATGGCTACAAATTCGTTCCAGAATAAATTTGAAGGGGTTTGATTCATCAAGCCCACCTTTAATAAATTATTGAAGGGGTTTAATCATGTATAGAATCGAAAGTAAAGTAGACACCCAGAGTCAAGAATATAAAGATAATGTCGAGTATATGAAAAAAGTTGTTGCTGAATACAAGAAAAAATTGGCAAAGGTTCAAGAAGGTGGGCCTTTAAAATACAGGGAACTTCATAAGTCCAGAAAAAAATTGCTGCCAAGGGAAAGAATAGAGAAACTTTTTGACCGCAACACTCCCTTTTTGGATCTGACTCCTTTGGCTGCTTACGATATGTACGATAATGAAGCCCCGGGAGCAGGCATAATCACAGGAATTGGTGTAATCCATGGGAGAGAAGTTTTAGTCGTGGCCAATGATGCCACAGTTAAGGGAGGGACGTATTTTCCTATGACCATCAAGAAACATGTTAGAGCACAGGAAATCGCCCTGGCAAACCGCCTCCCCTGCATTTATTTAGTGGATTCAGGAGGGATATTTCTTCCTCGTCAGTCCGGGACTTTTGCTGATAAGGAATATTTTGGACGAATTTTTTACAACCAGGCTCGCCTTTCTGCCCTAGGTATTCCTCAGATATCGATCGTTATGGGTTCCTGCACGGCAGGAGGAGCCTATGTCCCTGCCATGAGTGATGAGACTGTTATTGTCCGCAACCAGGGTACGATTTTTATCGGCGGTCCTCCTCTGGTCAAAGCTGCTACAGGCGAAGAAGTAACAGATGAAGATTTAGGAGGAGCTGATGTTCACTGTCGTATCTCGGGTGTATCCGATTATTATGCTCATAACGATGAGCACGCGTTGGAGATCGCTCGAAATATTGTTGAAACACTGGACCTGCAGCAAAAATTCCAACTGGATGTTTCCGAACCCGAAGAGCCCTATTATGACCCGGAGGAGATCTATGGGATTGTCCCTCAGGACCTGAGAAAAACTTTTGATATCAAAGAAATTATTGCCCGAATAGTGGATGGAAGCCGGTTTCAGGAATTTAAGGAATTATACGGTCAAAGCCTGGTTTGTGGATTTGCCCGAATTATGGGCTACCCTGTTGGTATCCTGGCAAACAATGGAGTCCTGTTTTCTGAAAGCTCTCTAAAGGGAGCTCATTTTGTTTCCCTTTGTTCCATGCGCAAAATTCCTCTTATTTTCCTACAGAATATAACTGGCTTTATCGTGGGAAAGCAGTATGAGCACGGAGGGATTGCCAAGGATGGCGCAAAGTTAGTTCATGCTGTAGCCAATGCTGATGTTCCCAAGTTTACAGTGATTGTAGGGGGTTCCTATGGAGCTGGTAATTATGCGATGTGTGGCAGAGCCTATGCGCCACGTATACTCTGGATGTGGGCCAATGCTCGCATCAGTGTTATGGGAGGAGAGCAGGCAGCAAATGTCTTGGTCACTGTTAAAATGAAAAGATTAAAAGAACAGGGAAAAAAGATGTCTGAAATGGATAAAGAGAAGTTGAAAAAACCCATTCTGAAGAAATACGAACAAGAAGCAAGCCCATTATTCAGCACGGCCAGACTCTGGGATGATGGAATTCTCGATCCCTTGGAAACAAGAGGAGCTCTTGCTTTGGGCATATCCATGAGCCTTAATGCTCCTATCCCTGATTATAAAGTCGGGATTTTCAGGATGTAAAATGGAAAAAGAGACCTGCAAAACAATCCTCTTTACTCAAGAAGAAAATATTGCCCGTGTGACACTAAATCGGCCTGAGGTGCACAATGCCTTCAATTCAAAAATGATCACAGAGCTTGACGATGTTTTTGAAAAAATCAAGGCGGATAAATCCATTCGTGTTGTTATTTTGACGGGAGAGGGGAAATCTTTCTGTGCTGGAGCTGATTTGAACTGGATGCGGGAGATTATTAATTATTCCTTTGAACAGAATCTGGAAGAGTCTCTCCAGCTGGCTGAAATTCTTCATAAAATCTATATCTTGCCCAAACCCACTTTAGCCATGGTTAACGGTACTGCTATTGGTGGAGGGAACGGTTTCCTTTCTGCCTGCGATATATCTGTGGCTTCAGAAGATGCCAAATTTGGTTTGAGTGAGGTTAAAATCGGGCTTGTCCCTGCTGCCATTTCCCCTTATGTAATTCGGAGGATAGGGGAGAGCAAGGCGCGGGAGTATTTTTTAACTGGAAAAAGAATTTCAGCCCGGAAAGCCCTTGATATTGGGCTTATTAATGAAGTTGTTCCTCAAAATAAACTTAAAGAGAAAGTGGATGATATAGCAAAGCTTCTCCTTTCTTCCGGTCCAAATGCTATCGCGGCTTGTAAAGAGTTGATCTGTAAGGTTCCTGGAATGAGTTTTGAGGAGGCTAAGGAATATACAGCACGGATGATTGCCAACCTGAGAATCAGTGAGGAAGGTCAGGAAGGGACTGGTGCTTTTCTGGAGAAAAGAAAGCCTAAGTGGGCAAAATAATAAACGTTTTGTTGGGAGTAAAGTTGTTGGGTTTGATTTATCAAACCCAAAGGTAATAGATTGTAATGGTTAAGGACGAAGCATAGACAGCTAAAGTAAAACGGATATGTTTAAAAAAATACTCATTGCTAACCGTGGTGAGATCGCTGTCAGAATTATCAAAGCCTGTCAGGAGATGGGTATTTCTTCAGTCGCAGTATATTCAGAGGTAGATCGGGAGAGCCTTCATGTTCAATTAGCCAGTGAGGCTGTATGCATCGGGCCTGCCCCTGCGATAGAAAGCTACCTTAACATAGATAAGATTATCCAGGCTTCTCGCCAGGCAGGTGCTGAGGCAATTCACCCGGGTTATGGTTTTCTGGCAGAAAATTCAGAATTTGCCCGGAGCTGCGAGAAAGAAAAGCTCGTTTTTATCGGGCCCAATTCCAAAGCCCTTGCACTTGTGGGGGATAAGATTCGTTCGCGCCAAACCATGGAAAAGGCCGGAGTCCCTATTATTCCTGGGATGAAGAATATTCCTAAAGATCTATCTGAGTATAAGCAAGCAGCTCAAAAAATTGGTTATCCCGTGATGATCAAGGCCTCTGCTGGAGGTGGCGGAAAAGGGATGCGGATTGTTGATAACCCGAAAGACTTAAAATCTTATCTTGAGGCAGGGCAACGAGAAGCAAAGTCCGCCTTTGGCGATGAGTCTGTTTATCTGGAAAAATACATCGAAGAACCAAGACATATCGAGTTTCAGGTTTTAGCTGATAATTATGGAAACATAGTGCATCTTTTTGAAAGAGAGTGCTCTATTCAGAGAAGGCATCAGAAGATCGTTGAGGAGACCCCCTCTCAGGCGTTGGACCTAAAGCTTCGAACTCTAATGGGAGAAACAGCAAAAAAAGTCATGCAGGTTTCCGGGTATAACAATGCAGGAACAGTTGAATTTCTCCTTGATAAAAATAAAAACTTTTATTTTTTAGAAGTTAATGCCCGTCTCCAGGTTGAACATCCTGTAACTGAGCTAACAACAGGTGTGGATCTGGTGCACCAGCAGATTTTAATTGCTTCAGGAGAAAAACTCAGTTTTAAACAGGAAGAATTGTTTCAGCGGGGACATTCCATCGAATGCCGGATCTACGCGGAAGATCCTGTTAATAATTTTTTACCTTCTTCCGGAAGAGTCACATTTCTCAAGGAGCCAAAAGGCCCTGGCGTTCGTCATGACTGCGGCATTTATAGCGGCTGTGATGTCCCAATTTATTATGACCCGATCCTGGCCAAGCTCATTGTATGGGCAGAAAACAGGGAGAATGCCTGCCAGAGAATAGTTAATGCGCTGGATGATTATGTAGTTTTAGGGATAAATACAACCATCAGCTTTCTCAAAGAAGTAATCAATCATCCCCAGTTTAGGAAAGGAAAAACAACAACAAGTTTTATAAAAATGTATTTTGATAAATGGGAAGGTAAGAAAAAGACAGAAGAGAATCTGAGACTGGCTTTGATAGCCTCAGCCTTTGATAGCTTCAATAAAACATATACAGGAAAAAGTGCTGGACCTGCTCAAAAAGAAATTTTTTCGCCCTGGTTGTCTCTAGGAAAATGGCGGCTCGGGGGAGGGAAATAAAGTGGAGTATGAATTCTTAGTCAATAGCGTATTACATAAAATTTCCCTCGAAAAAAAAGAAAATATCTTTCTTGTTTCAGATGGGAAGAAGACCTTTAAGGCAGATATTTGTTTTATCTCACCCAATGTTATTTCTATTTTAATTGAGGGGCGTTCCCATAAGGTTTATTTAGCGAGGGATAAGGATAAAATGTACATTTCTCTTGAGGGAGAGCAGTTTATTGTTCAGGAACCTCTTGAGAGTGGAGAGAGTTTTCAGAAAAGCGAAGAAAAATCTCAAGAACATGAGTTAATGATTAAAGCTCCCATGCCTGGAAAAGTCATAAAAATTAATGTTTCAGAAAAGGAAAATGTCAGAAAAAATCAGACCCTGGCTATTGTGGAAGCAATGAAAATGGAAAATGAGATAAAATCTTCTATTGAAGGCTATGTAAAGAAAATTTTAGTATCAGCCGGTGATCTTGTTGATTCTGAAAACCCTCTCATGGAGCTTGTTAAAAAAAGGGGCGTTCCCTGAAGTGCGACTCTTATAATTTATAAAGTTTCAGATTTTAAGGTTACTGAGCAAAAAACTTTAAAAGGTCTCCCTCTTTTTTCAAATTTTAATTCAATTCACCTCTATTAAAGCTTAATTATTAGGGAATACAACTTCGCTTAAACTTGCTTTGCCGGATAAAATCGCCTAAATTTGATATATGGTGAGATATTTTATTTTAGATAGGTAGAACTATGGTCTCTCGGGTAAATTTTATTTGCAACTTTTTTACACAAAGGAAAGTTTAAAGAAAATGAGGATGGATGAACAAGAGCTGGTTCGCCAAATTCAAGAAGGCGATGAGATGGCTTTTGCTGAGATTGTAAGGATTTACAAAAACAAGATAGTAAATTTCCTATGGAAGATCACAGGCGATTACCAGAAAGCTGTAGAATTATCTCAGGAGACTTTTTTGAGAGTTTATTTTAAAGCCAATAAATACAGACCATTAGCTCCTTTCTCCTCATGGATTTACACTATAGCTTCAAACCTTGCCAAAACTGAAATGAAAAGGACACGAAAATATAGGATTGTTTCTCTTGACGATGTTCAGAATAACCTCCCGATCGAGACTTATCCGAGGAACCCCTCTGATTCAGGCTTAGTCAAAAACTTAAGGAAGGCATTAGATTCTCTCCACCCCCGTTACAAAATTCCTGTGATTCTTAAGGATATAGAAGGCTTTTCTCAGGAAGAGATTGCTCAGATCATGAAAAGGCCTGTTGGTACTGTGAAGGCGAGGATCAGTCGAGGAAGAGATTATTTAAAAAAGGAATTAGAGAAAGCCTCATATAAAAAAAAATCTTCACCAAAAAATGAGGAGTATTAAAATGGATGAGTTTAATCTTTTAAAAAAATTAGAGAGGGTCAAAGCTCCTCCTGATTTTGAACAGAGAATATTAACTCAACTTTCTCTGAGAAAGAGAAAAAATCTGAGGGTAAAATACCTTCGCTTCTCATTAGCAGGAGCCATTAGTGCTGTTTTTGTGTTTTTTATTGTTATGAATTTTTTCATTTTGCCCAGGACGAGCTCAATGGAATCTGTCAATTTGGAGAAAGGTTTTTCCTCGGCTTTTTATAAAAAAGATGAGTTGAGAAGGAGAGGAACTATCCCTATCATTGAAGCCTTGGACTATACTGGGGAAATGAGGACTTTTTCGCGTGAACCCCAGACAATATATATTCTGGAGCAGGTCTCTAAAGAAACAAATACAAAAATCAAATATTGAGGAGGTATATTAGAATGACCAATAAGTTTAAAGCAACAATAGTTCTGACAGTGTTTTTATTGGTGCCGGTCTTTAGCCTGATGGCCGAGCCCATTCCCGGTTCAGGCCAGGAAGGGAAGATAGAAGATGTAATCAAGAAAATCTATCCATCAGTTGTTAAAGTCGAAGTCAGAAACATGATAAAAAAAGTGGCTACAGGGGTGGTGATTGAAAAAAATGGGTATATTGTCACCACAGCCCTTATTTCTCCCAGGGATGAAAAGATATCAGTTATAACTTCTGATGGGAAAAAGATAGACGCAGAATTTCTTGGCATGGATTCAGAGACTCATTTAGCTCTCATTCAGGCCAAGGATAAAAACCTGACTCCAATAACAGTGGGAAACACCAAGGGGCTTTCTCCTGGTTCGTGGATTGGAGTTGTGAGTATTTCTCCAGAGAATATGCCGGCTATCACCCAGGGAATTGTTAGTTCTCTTTCCCAAGACTGGCTTCGCTTGAATGTCTGGGTTGTGCCGGGTTCGAGCGGGAGCCCTGTTGTCGACAGGAATGGGCATATGGTTGGCTTACTCAGGGGAACTTATTCTGATGAAAGGCCGGTTGTATTTGAATTTAGAGAGAAAGAGATCGCTGGTTCAGGCTTTATTTTCAGCAAGGCAGAAGCCCCTTCCTCAGGTTTGGCCCTGGCAGCTCCAATTGAGCTGGTTAAGTATGTTTCTTCTGAAATAAAAGAGAAAGGAAAAGTAGAGAGAGGGTGGTTAGGAGTTAGTATAGTGAATAATAAGGATGGCAATGTAGAAGTTATTGATGTTGATAAAGAAAGTCCGGCAGAACTGGCAAAGCTGAAAAAAGGAGATATTATCCTTAAATTCGAAGGAAAGGATATAACCAGTAATGAAATGCTCGTTCGTGAAATCAGAAAAAGAAAGCCAGGAGATAGCATAATCCTGCATGTAGGAAGAAAAGGGAAAACAAGAGATGTCGAGGTAAGATTAGGTGAACACTCAGAAAAAGATGTGATGCTTGAGATGCAATATAAATTCCCAAAGCTCTTTGTTACACCCGAGAAACTGTTAAAAATGCCAGAGGTGCCAAGACTTCTGGAACCTGAGAAAAGTCTTGAACCAAAGATGTTCCGCATGGTTATGGGAAAGAGAAAGTATATCGGAGTTAGTTTGGAAGAAATCAATAAAGAACTTTCAGAATATTTTGGTGTAAAAACAGGCAGGGGACTTTTAATTACCCAGGTTGGCAAGGATACTCCTGCTGAAAAGGCAGGATTAAAAGTGGGAGATGTTATTTTTAAAGCGGATGGAGTGAGAATTGAGAGCAGAAGAGACTTGAGTAAGTTAATACAGAACAAAGAAAAAGGAGACAGGATTAAAATAGAATTCCTTAGAGATAGAAAAGCCAGAAGTGTTGAAGTTGAAATTGAGGAGGAAGAAAGAAGTGGAGCATTCAGATCTTATTCTAAAGGTTGGGAAGATTACGTGGATTACCGGGATGATTATGTGGATTCCTGGAACAGTTATTCTGAAACTATAAAGAAGCAGTACAAAGAATGGAAGGATTCTAATGAACTGGATTATGAAAAGCAGATGAAAAAGTGGAACAAAGAACTGGAGAAAAGAGCCCGAGAGAGCGAAAATTACACAAAAGAGCTGCTTAAGAATTTATTAAGATATAAGTCTGTGAAAGTGTAACCTGCTCTGGTTCCCCATTCTTTTTGGGGAGGGGAGGAGAAGAATTTCTTCGCCTCCCCTTTTTTTTGTTTTCTTGTTTTTAGCTATTCTTCGAAGAGATTTATGAAGAAAGGCCTAGCCAGATTTCCATGTATGTTTTAAATTCTTCTTCAGACAACCTTCTTTTTTTATAGAATCCTTTTTTTTGCCTTTGCCTCATGGCCTCATAGAGTATTATTCCGACCGACACAGAAAGGTTGAGGCTCTGTGCCATCCCTATCATTGGGACTTTGATTTTGTAATCAGCCAGAGAAAGAGCTTCCTCCGAAACTCCGTCTGCTTCATTGCCGAACACAAGAGCGACTGGCCGGGTGTAATCCATGGCTTCATAAGGAATGGAGTCTTCACTGAGTTGAGTCGCGGCAATTTTATATCCTTTTTTCTTTAATTTCTTGAGACAGTCTGTTGCAGAAGTGTAATAAAAAAACTTGATCCATTTTTCAGCCCTGGTTGATATGGCTTCATTTACAGGAAACGGGTCCTGGTTTGAAGAAATAATATCCAGGTAAAGAATGCCTGCTGCGTCACAGGTCCTGACAACTGCGCTGGCATTATGGGTGTTTTTCACTTCTTCCAGGACAATTCTTAGGTCCGGCTGTCGAAGGGAGAGAACCTTTTTGACTTTCTCGACTCTTTCTTTTGTTGGCACAAAAAGAATATAACAAACAGGGTAACAAAACGCAAAACATGCGGTATAAAATGTAAAAAAGAAAAATGGAAATGAATTACAAGCTAAAAGGAATAAGTTATAAAAATGCCGCTTTGCCAATTAAAATAAGCCAGAAGAGAATTGCACCCAGGAAAGCTTTCCATTCTTTATTCTTACTGTAAAACTGCCAGCTGAACTTGTTTTTATTCGAAGGAGAAAGAGGTTTCCGGGAAGGGAATAAAAGGGGAGTTTTTTTCTTGTAAGTTTCATATTCTTTCGGGAAAAGTTTTTGCATCCTTTCCTTTTCTTCTCTAATAACAAGCGGGTAAAAGAAGAGGAAATAAGTTATTACAATTCCCAGTACCCACCATGATCTAGATGCAATAACGATGCTAATTCCAATTATTAAATTTCCCAGGTAAAGAGGATTTCTTGTATATTGGTAAGGCCCGGAGATTGCCAGTTCTTTTTCTTTCCTCAGATGGCCAGAAGCCCATGTTCTCAGGAGTAGACCGAGAGAGCAAACTCCTATCCCCCCCAGAAGAAAAACGGAATTGGGTTTTGCAAGAATAACGGCAAGGATAATTCCAATAAAGCCAGCTCTGACTCTCCATTTGTAAATTGTTTTCTTAAAATTGTACTTAGGCATTTTCCTCTAACAATTGAAGGCTTAGCGCAGCAACCTCTTCAGGTGTTATTATTTTGAGGCATTCCAGGTTTGAACATTTCCTTTTGTAACAATAACTACATTCTATTTCATGAAAAGCTACTTTATCCTGAGCGCGGAAGGGCCCGTTTCTGTTGGGATTTGTGGGACCAAAAATGCCAACAACCGGTCTTGAGAATGCACAGGCTACCTGGAGGGCAAAAGTGTCTCCGCTCACTAAAAGGGAGGATTCTTGGACCAGGGCCATAACTTCTTTCAAAGAGAAGGAAGGCGAAAGAGGGATGCGGGTTTTCTCATTAATTTCTAAAGCCAAAACTTTTTCCTTTTCATTTCCCCACAAAAGTAGAGGAAAAAATCCTTCTCTTTTTACTAACTCGATTAATTTGACCCATTTCTCAGGAAACCATCTTTTAGTTTTCCACGCTGCACCCACGTTAAAGATTATTAGCTTATTCTCCGCTTCATACCCGATTTTCCGGAGTATTGTTTTGACTGATTCTATTAACTCACCCGGCAGGATTAGAGGGAACTCATATTTTTCTTCGTGAATTCCTAACCTGGTAAGAAGTTTCAGGTTTTTGCTGATAACATGGATGGTTTCAGGTATTTCTTCAAGTCTTTCAGTATAAAATAGAGAAGCCTGAGGTTCTCTTAAGTTTTTTCGAAAAAAGCCGATTCTTCTTCGAGCCCCTGAAATATAAGCAAAAATTCCGGATTTTAACAGTCCTTGAAAATCCAGTGCGGTTTGGTTCTCGTATTTAAGTTCTTTTTTAAGCTGGGAAAGTCCTTCCCAAAATATTTTTGTTCCTAAACGCCGTCCTCCTGGAAGAGCAGTGATGATTTTATCGATCCCTGGGACAAAATCAAGAACTTCTTTTCCTTTCCCTTCTACAACCCACGAGATCCTTGCATCAGGGAAGTTTTTCCTTAGAGCTGCAAAAGCAGGAAGAGTATGGATAATATCTCCAAGGGAGCTGAGGCGGATGATCAGAAAATTGTCCATGGCTTAAATTTTTTGTGCCTAATCTACTTTTTTATTCCTAAAACAATTTTTTCAATAAGTTGAGACGTGGATCTTATTTTTGGTCCTCCTGTTATGGCAATTTTTCCTCCGTAAGCCTTGACTGTTTCCTTTTCAGGAACAGTTTCCTTTGTATAGTCTGAACCTTTGGCGTGGATGTCTGGCTTGAGCGAAAGAAGGACTTTCTCCACATTCTTCTCCTTAAAAAAGGTGATGTAATCAACAAAGTAAAAAGAGGATAAAATTTCTACCCGTTCTTTCTGGTTTAATATGGGCCTTCCTTTTCCTTTAAGTTTTCTGATAGAGGAGTCGCTGTTTAAAGCAACAACCAGGATATCTCCTTTTCTCTTGGATTCTTTCAAATACCGGATATGACCAGCATGAATCAGGTCAAAACAGCCGTTGGTCAGAACAACTCTCTGTCCTCTTTTTTTATGTTCCTGGACAATTTTTGTTAATTGGGAAAGTGAGTATAACTTGTTCAATTTAAGAAGCGATAGCCTCCTTGAGTTCTTCAACACTCAAAGTGGCAGTCCCTTTTTTCATGACAACGATGTTGCCGGCATAATTAGCAAGGAGCGCAGCTTCTTTAAAGGTTGCTCCGCAGGTCAAAGCCAGTGTAAAAACACTTATAACTGTATCACCAGCTCCTGTTACGTCAACAATATTAGTTGTGCCATGGATTGGGATGGAAAGAGGAGCTTTATTCTTCTCAAAAAGGACCATTCCCTTTGACCCTCTTGTTATAAGTAAAGCAGCCGCCATGGACTTTTTTAAAAGATCTTTTCCAGCCTGATTGAGGATCTTGCTGTTATCGTCTATTTGGATTCTTAAGGCTCCTTCTACTTCAGGTTCATTGGGAGTTAAAACCGTAACGCCTTCAAAATTCAGGAGGCGGAAGCGGGAATCCAGGGTTACAGGCGTATTTGTTTTTTTAAAGAAGGGAAGAATCCGGTTAAAAACATCCTCTTTGACTGTATAATAATTGTAATCTGAAATAAGGAGAGCGTTAATTTGGTTTTTAACCTTTTTTAGAATTTCTTGAATTTTTTGTTTTAACTCTCGGTTATCTGGGACTTTTCCTTCCTGGTCGATCCTTAAAATCTGCTGTTTTCTTGCAGTTTCTTCACCTGCTAAAATTCTTGTTTTAATCGGAGTAAAGTATTTTTTTTCTTTGATTAAATATTCTGTAGATATTCGTTTTTGTTTCAGTATTTTGAGAATTTTCTGCCCAAAATCATCTGAGCCTATCACCCCAATAGGGAGGGGCTCAGCGCCTAATGCCTTGAGGTTAAGAACAGAATTTCCTGCTCCGCCGAGTGAATATTCCTTGTTTTTATAACCAAGAATGATAACAGGAGCTTCCCTGGAGATGCGTCGGGTAGTCCCAAAGATATATTCGTCCAGGATAAAATCTCCCCAGACAGCAATTTTTTTCTGGGCAAAGTTATCGACAAGATGAAGTAAATTTTCCTTTTTTTTGTTCACTGGACTGCAGTCAAAGATTTTTATCAGAAATAAGAGAAAAGGTCAAATGTGGCAAAAGGGTAAAAATGTGCCATTTCGAATTTGGCGTAACAGCAATTATGGTCTTTTCCCCTGCTGTTGACTGGAATATTAGAAAGTGATAAAAAAGTAGAGTGCCGGAGTGGCGAAATTGGTAGACGCACTGGACTCAAAATCCAGCGGGATGCATAATCCCATGTGGGTTCGAATCCCTCCTCCGGCATACCGGTTCTCTAGAATATACAGGATTTTTTAGTTTTTTATTATTCGATCTTATATGAAATTTCTAAAATAAAGCCATAGCATGCAATAACATGAAAGGAGGTCTGATGAAAAAAGAAAAAAATCCGGTTTTAATGACGGCATGGATTGTCCTATTCTGCCTGTCAGTTACCTTCCCTGCATTAGCCCAGGAGAAGAAATATGAAGCCCTTCTTGGGGAATGGGACGTACAAACCGAGGACGGACAGTTTACGTTTGTATTTATCTTTTCCATGGAGAACGACACTCTAGCTGGTATGTTCCAGGGTTCTTCCGGAGAGGTTGAAATGGAAGATCTCTCCTATGAGGACAACAAGCTCACGTTCACAGTAAATGTCGATGCTGGCGGCCAGTCCATGGCCATTGATTTTTCGGCTACAATCGAGGGAGATACTCTCGAAGGTATGCTCTCTCTCCAGTACGGTGAGGCCAACATCACCGGTAATAAGAGGAAATAAACCATAGATCCTTTATAGATAAAATATTTTCGCGTTCTTTATTAAACTGATTCTTTTTTGCTCTTGTTTTAAAAATGGAGGAAAAGATGAGATTGACAAAAAACAGCGTTGTTTGTTTCCTTACTGTTTTATTTATTATTTCTGGTATTTTTACGAACGAATCATGTAAACAAATCGAATCATCAAAACTCAGGTTTGAAATATCCTTTCCGTCTTCAGTGCATTCAGAAGCCATAACAGGACGTGTATTTGTTATGATTTCTAAGGATAAAAGTAGAGAGCCGCGTTTGCAAGCAGGATCCTGGAGTAGAAGTGTGCCATTCTTTGGTGTGGATGTCGAAGACCTTAAACCGGGTGAAGTCGTAATGATTGATGGAGATGTTCTGGGATATCCGCTTAAAAGCTTGGATGAGATTCCGGATGGAGATTATTTTGTCCAGGGTTTAGTTAATGTATATACAGAATTTCGTCGGTCCGATGGTTTTGTGATATGGGCTCACATGGATCAATGGGAAGGTCAGCACTTTAACAGGTCTCCGGGTAACCTTTATAGTGAGGTTAAATCTGTACATCTTGATCCATCTTCTGGATACAAGATAAAACTGAGCTTGGAAAAGGTGATTCCACCCATTAAAGTTCCAGAGGATACAAAATGGGTAAAGCATATTAAATTTCAGAGCAAACTTCTAACTGAATTCTGGGGCCATCCTATTTATCTGGGAGCAACAATCCTTCTTCCTGAGGGATATGAAACTCACCCTGATGTTTTTTATCCTGTGCATTACATGCAGGGGCATTTTTCTCTCAGCCCGCCAAATAGATTCAGGGAAAATAGCGATTTTTATAAAATGTGGACCTCTGATAATTTTCCGAGGATGATTGCTGTGACATTTCAACATCCGTGTCCCTATTTTGATGACTCCTATGCTGTCAATTCTGAAAATTGCGGTCCTTATGGGGATGCAATCATGAAAGAGCTTATCCCTAAGATTGAAGAAAATTTTCGAATTATAAGAAAACCTTACGCTCGCGTTCTTTCAGGAGGTTCCACCGGAGGATGGGAAGCCCTGGCATTGCAGGCATTCCATCCCGACTTCTTTGGAGGTGCATGGAGTTTCTGCCCCGATCCCATAGATTTCCGGTATTACCAGCTTACAAATATTTACAAAGATAAAAATGCTTTTTATATTGAATCCGGATGGATGAAAGCTGAGCGTCCCCTGATGAGAGATGTACACGGTCAGGTTTTAGTTACGATGAGGCAGATGAGCCAGTTGGAAGCTGTGCTGGGCTCAAAAGGGAGGTCCGGGCAGCAGCTCGATATATGGCAGGCTGCATATGGGCCTGTAGGTGAGGATGGTTATCCCAGGCCTCTCTGGGATAAATTAACCGGAGAGATAGACCAAAAAGTTGCGCAGTATCTTAAGGAGCATTTTGATCTTCGTTACTACATTGAGAAAAACTGGTCCTGGCTCGGTCCTAAGCTTGTAGGGAAATTAAATCTTATATGCGGAGATATGGATAATTTCTACCTGAATGAGCCTGTTTATGAACTGGAGAAGTTTCTCAAAGGAACAAAAAATCCTTATTACGCAGGCTCTTTCCAGTACGGACGTCCGAGAAAGGGACATGGCTGGAGTCCTTATGGAAGAAACACAGGAAAACTCGAAAAAGAAATGGCAGAACATATTACAAAGAATGCACCAGGAGGAGAAGATACCAAACAGTGGAAGTATAAATAAAAAGGAAAATAACAGGAGATTTTTCATGAAGCGTTTAATAGTTAAAAAGGATTTATTGCCTTCTATTAAAAATGAGCAGAAGTTTATAAATGCGATCCAGCTCAGCCGGATTTTAGGCGCACTCCACTACAACAAGATCCATCTCTCCAAAATGGATATAGAAAATAATCTAAATCCCAGTATTCAACTTTATCTTTTATTGAATCATGCCGCTGTGCTCTATGAGGGGATTAAGAGATTTAAGAGATTGGAAGCTAAGCTTAAGAATCTTGAATCCTACAATGAAAATTACGATAAGATAGAAAAGGTTTACAGAGAAATCGAAAACAAAGGAAGCTTTTATAACAAAGTGTTTTGTGAAGTTCGCAACAAGATTGCTTTTCATTATGACAAAGGAGATATAAAAGAAATTTTTAAAACATATGTTGATGACTGCTCAAAGGAACATGGAGATGTCATCCTGATTACAGGAAAAACAAGGGTATTAAGAAATGCCAATTATGCCCTGGCTGATAATATGAATATCCATTATGTTTTAAAATCCATAAAGGGAAAAAATTTGTCGGATAGAGATAAATTTGTAATTATGGTTAAAGAATTGCTCAGTTTGTCTAAATTATTCTGCGAGATCCTTGAGGATGTAATTCCAGAATTAATTCAGGGTTATTGTGAATTAAAAAAAGATACATAGAGCACTGGTTAAGAAAAATAGAACCGTCCCCAATTTTATGCTATACTTTAGAAAAATCTTTAAGAGGAATAACAGGCTAAATAGACTTGGGGAGAATGATGAAAAAGACAATATTAATACTAATCCTTATGTTTTTATTATTTTTATCTCCATTTTTGATGTCCCAGGAAAATAAACTAAAAGTAACAGCTGTGACAGCCGATATTCATATTAATCCTGAAGGAGACAGCCCTGTCATTGAAACAGTGGAGAAAGGAACAATTCTTACCCTACTTTCAAAGGGGAAAATACGGGAGACCTGGTATTATGTTTCTTTTTATTCTAAAGAGAATTTTGTCACAATGTCTGGCTTTATATATGCCTCATTAGTTAAGGAGATGCTTGCTGTCCCTAAAGATACTAAAGAAGTAGAACAAGAGGCAGAAGAGGAGACAGAAGAAGTTGTGTATGAGGATCCAAAAAAAATTCAAGTGATAATCGAACAGGCAAACATTAGAGCAGATCCGGACTTTAAAAGTGAAATAATCCATCAAGTTCAAATAGGAATCACACTTCTGGCAGCAGGGAAAAAAATGGAGTGGTATAGAGTTGATTTGCCCCCGGATGAGGATGGAATTATCATTTCAGGTTATATACATCAGAGTTTTGTAAAAGAAATTCCTGATAAAAAGGGATAAGAGATTAAAATTAAGGAAAAAGCCCCTGTTTTTCCTTCTTTTGCTGCCAAAACCTTTCAACAGGATTAATCCGAGAGAGAAATATTTTTTCTCTATTGTTTAATAATTCTATAATTGGATAAAAAAAGATTTCAGGAGAAAAAGATGAATCACTTTCTTGTTATGGGTGCAGGGAAGATGGGAGTTGTGCTTGCCAAAGACCTTATCGAGTCTGCTCCTCAAAACAAAGTTACCCTTGTGGATGTTAACTCAGATCACCTAAAACAAGCTTCCGAGATTATACAGAGTGATAGGCTTTTTACTGTACAAAGAGATATGGAAGAAAAAAAGCAGAGAGAAGAAGTCTTTGAGGGACAGGATATAGCACTGTGTGCTCTTCTCCATAAGCATAGTCTTTTGATGTTAGAGACCGCGGTAAACAAAGGAGTTCATATTGTTGATTTGATAGGGGAGGAGCCTTTAAAACGTCTTAAATTTGAAAATGAAGCTAAAAAAAAGGACATAACTGCCATTTCTGGCCTGGGAGTTTCTCCGGGTATTACAAATATCTGCGTCGGAAGAGCTGTTCATCTCCTGGATGAGACAGATAAAGCCATGATTTATGTGGGGGGAAATCCACTTAAGCCTAAACCTCCTTTGAATTACAGGATTGTGTATGCAGTGGAGAGTCTTCTTGATTTTTACGAAAGAGAAGTCCCAATTCTTAAGAATGGAGAAATTAAGCACATTCAACCCCTATCAGGAATTGAATCTATCCAGTTTCATGCACCGTGTTCAGAAATGGAATGTTTTTACACAGATGGTTTGAATTCCCTTATCCATACAATGTTAGGAAAGATCAAGGATGGGCTTGCTGAAAAAACAATCCGCCATAAAGGCCATGCTCATGGTATTAAAATTCTTAAAGAATGTGGCCTTTTTTCTCGTCAACCCATACTTGTTGGTAGTCAGCAAATTATGCCTCGTGAAGTCCTTGAAGAAGTTTTAGACTCAGAGATGAAGTTAGGAAAAGAGAAAGATGTAACTTTATTGAGGATAATCGCTTCGGGGAAGAAATCGGGGAAGCCCACAACTCATATCTTTGAAATGATAGATTTTTATGACTCTGAAAGAGGCTATACCTCCATGGCGAAGACTACAAGTTTTCCTGCTTCTATTGCAGCTCAGATGATTGCTGCTGGCAGAATAAC
>JADHWO010000132.1 GCA_016783445.1 Candidatus Aminicenantota bacterium | reverse complement strand
AAGTGGCTATGGTCGGCGATGGAATAAACGATGCGCCGGCTCTGGCTCAGGCTGACGTGGGGATAGCCATCGGATCAGGAACGGATGTCGCTATGGAAGCATCGGATATAACTTTAATCAAAGGGGATCTTCAGGGTGTCGTTTCTGCCATAGAACTGAGCAAACGAACGATAAGAGTCATAAAGCAGAACCTCTTCTGGGCGTTTTTTTACAACACTGCAGGCATTCCGATTGCGGCCGGTGTTCTTTATCCTTTTTTCGGGATTTTGCTGAATCCGATTTTTGCCTCTGCAGCCATGGCCTTTAGCTCAGTTTCGGTTGTTTCAAATTCACTCAGGTTAAGGAGAGCAAAGCTCAAAATTTAAAAGGAGAGTTGTTATGCTAACAAAGGTAATCGTAACTGTTTCAGGCGTTTTGCTTATCGCTTTTGTCAACTTGTATTTCTTTTACTCAAGAAGAAAAGAGACTGCCGCCTCATTAAAAGAGGGCGAACTTCAGGAAGTGAAGGTTGTTGTAAAAGAGGGATATGATCCAGATGTAATCGTTGTAAAGAAGGGAATACCTGTGCGATTGAATTTTTACCGGGACGAGACTGATGACTGCTCAGATACAATCGTTATCGGAGATTTTAATATCAGGAAGCCCCTTCCTGCATTTAGAACAACATCTATAGAATTTTTACCTGAGAAAGAAGGAGAATACGTCTTCACCTGTGGGATGGGTATGTTAAGAGGAAAATTAATAGTCAGATAAAGGAATAAAAACTGAATATTAATACCCCAAAAGAGGAATTATTCGTTTAATAAATTGACAATATTTATAAATATAATAAAGTATTGAAAAATTGATGTCACAATTAGAAAACGGAAATTACAGAGGAAAATGATTTTTTATGGATATTTTCATTTCACCAAAACTTAACAGAGAGGAAAAAAATGAGAAAAAAAATAATTGTTTTTTCATTCATTATGGTTTTTATGAACTCAGTCGCAGCCATTTCTCAGGAGACTGAGAGTCGAAAGGTTGTTCTTTCTGAGTTGATTCAGACAGCCCTGAGCGAGAATCCACAGATCAAGGCTGCTGAGGAGGAATGGCAAGCGTCTCTTGAGAAAATCCCCCAAGTAAAATCCCTGCCGGATCCAATGCTTAGCTACGCGCACTTCGGCCAGAGTGTCGAAACGAGACTCGGGCCCCAAAGGAACAAAATCTCTATCTCCCAGATATTTCCATTTTTCGGGAAGCTCTCTATTAAAGGTGATGTAGCAAGCAGTCATGCTTCGATATTTGAATACCAGTACCATGCCGTCAAAGCGGATGTTATTTTAAAGTTGAAACAGGCTTTCTTTTCTCTGTATTGGTTTGATAAGGCTATAAAAATCAGCCAGGAGGAAAAAGAAGTACTCCAGCGGCTGGCTAGAATCGCTCAGAAAAAGTATGAAACCGGCCAGGCTACTCAACAGGATGTTTTGAAAGCTCATCTTGAGATCTCGAAAGTTCTGGATAAGATTTTAGCGCTTAAACAAGGAAGAAAAGCTGTTATTGCTAGAATGAACTCACTTTTGAATAAACCTCCTGATATTTATATTGGAGAAGTTGAGGAGATCGATATTCCTGATTTTCAGGTTGAACTGAACGAGCTTTACGAATGGGCGAAAGAGAGCCGTCCGGAACTGATAAAAGTGCAGCATCTCATCGCAAAAAATAAAAAAAGTTTAAAGCTCGCTAAAAAGAATTATCTTCCTGATTTTCGTATCATGTTCGATTATATCGATATCGGGGGAGGAACCACAGCAAGCCCTGAAGACGGCCGGAATGCCTGGATGGGCTCTATCGGTATAAATATCCCTATCTGGAGAAAGAGGCTTCGAGCTGCCGAAGCTGAGGAAGCAACGAAGATTAAAGCCAGCGAAAGTCTTTACAGAAATATGGAAAATGAAACCCTATCCTGGATTAACGAACTCTTTTTTGAAGTAAAAACCGGAGAGGAACAGATTAATCTCTATGAATATTCTCTTTTGCCTCAGGCCGAGCAATCTTTTAAAGCTTCGGAGATAGGCTATTTAGCAGGAAGGGTCGATTTTCTGAATCTACTGGAAAGCGAGAGAATGGTACTTATGGTCAAGATTGGTTATTTCAAAGCCATTTCTAACTTGAGTAAAAGCTTGGCTCGATTAGAGAGAATTGTCGGGAAAGATGTCTTATCCAGACCGGAAGGAGAGAGCGTCAAACCCGAAGCTCTTTTTTTGCCAGAACTTCCCGATAATCTCGACGCAAATAAGAAGGTTAATGGAACAAACATAAAAAACAAAATAAAACAAGGAGCCAAAGAAAATGAATAAATTCAAGAAAATTTTTATTTTTGGATTTGGGATTGTTTTGCTTGTGTCAATTTTCTTGCTCGTTTCTTGTAAGAAAAGCGATGAAGCTCATTCCGAGGAGCAGATGATAGCCCGGAAAATAGCCCCAGAAAAAGAAATTCTCTACTACACATGTGGAATGCATCCCTCTGTGAGAGTGAGTCCCGGAGATTACGATAAGGGAAACAAAAATTGTCCCATTTGCAACATGGGTTTAGTCCCTGTGTACAAGGAGGAAGGTGAAATGGCGGGAATGGAAGCTCATGAGCAAGAAGCCCTAGAAGAATTGGAAAGAGAAATCAAACTGAGCCCCAGGGCTCAAGCCTTAGCAAGAGTGAAGACAGAGGCCATTCAGTTTCTCCCGCTGTATAAAGAGATAAGTACAGTTGGCGAGATAGATTATGATGAGAGAAAAATGGCCTTCGTTGCTGCCTGGATTCCAGGCCGGATTGATAGACTTTTTGTTGATTTTACAGGAGTTCGAGTCCGCAAAGGAGATCCGCTGGTCTGGATCTACAGCCCGAATCTGTTAACGAGCCAGGAGGAATATCTTCTTGCCCTTGAAACACTGGAAAAAGTCAAGGAGAGTCCGTTCGAAGAGACACTTGATGGAGCCCGGTCATTGGTCGAAGCCTCAAAGAGAAGACTTCTTTTGTGGGGAATTAGTGAAAAACAGATCAAGGATCTTGAGGAAAAAGGAGAAGCCAGCACTCACATGGTTATTCATGCTCCCATCGGTGGAACAGTTATTCATAAAAATGCTTTTGAAGGAAAATATGTAAAAGAGGGAGAAAACCTGTATCGGATTGCCGACCTCTCTAACCTTTGGGTTCTCGCCGATATTTATGAATTTGAAATGGGCTGGATTAATACGGGACAGAAGGTTGAGATTACCACTTCTTCCTTTCCAGGAGAAAAATTTACAGGAAAAATATCCTTTATCGATCCCTATCTGAACCCTAAGACTCGAACAGTAAAGGTGAGAGTGAACGTGTCTAACCCGCAGTTGAAATTGAAACCAGGAATGTATGTCAATGCCCTCATAAGCTCTCAAGTTCATGAAGGCATCAAGGGCTCAAGAGAGGTAATCTACACATGTCCTATGCATCCAGAAGTTCAATCGGATAAACCTGGCGATTGCCCGATTTGCCAGATGGCTTTGGTGAAAAAGCTCCAAGCCCCATCAGGTTCGGTTCTGGCTATTCCAAAAAGTGCTGTGCTTGATACCGGGACGAGGAAGCTTATTTACATCGAGAAAGAAATTGGTATTTATGTGCCAAAGGAAGTCGAGCTCGGGGTGGAAGCTGTGGCTTTGGTTGATGGAGAAAAAAGGAAATTCATCTCTGTTATGGCTGGCCTCTCTGAAGGGATGAGGGTTGTCACTCAGGCTAATTTCCTGATTGATTCCCAGAGCCAGATTACAGGCAAGGCGGGAGCTGTGTATAGCGGAGCCATAAAAGCGAAAGATAAGGATAAAACTCCGCCTTCAAAGCATATTCACTGAGGTTAAAATTACGGTTTCAGATGGTAAATTAGGAGAATCAGATGATCAATAAAATCATTGAATATTCACTCAGGAATAAATTTCTCATACTCGCCTTTTTTATTCTTCTCACTGGCTGGGGTTACTGGGCTCTTAACAGAACGCCTGTCGATGCTATTCCTGACATCGGAGAAAATCAGCAGATCGTTTTTGTTGACTGGCCCGGGAGGAGCCCAAAGGATATAGAAGATCAGGTTATTTACCCGCTTTCAGTCAATCTTATGGGGATACCCGGGATGAAAGTGATTCGTTCCAATTCCATGTTCTCTTTTGGAATGGTGAATGTCATCTTCGAGGAAGGGATTGATTTTTACTGGGCAAGAACACGGATTTTAGAGAGACTGAACTTGGCTCAAAAAGACCTGCCAGAAGGGGTTATCCCTCAGCTGGGTCCTGATGCTACAGCTTTGGGGCAAATATTCTGGTACACAGTCGAGAACGGATACTATTGTCCTGACCACCCCAAATTAAGGTATAGCGAGCCTGGAGTGTGCCCTGAAGATGGCAAGGAGCTTATCCTCTCTGACTATAATTTGGGCGAGTTGCGCTCTCTTCAGGATTGGTATATCCGTTATCAACTCAACTCAGTTAAAGGCGTTTCAGAAGTGGCCAGCGTAGGAGGTTTTGTCAAGCAATACCAAATCGACGTTGACCCAAATAAGCTTCTTGCTTTCAACGTCAATTTGCACAGCATGTTTGATGCTGTTCGGAAGAGTAACATCGATGTCGGAGCCAAGGTAATAGAGGAAGGTGGAGCTGAATTTATCGTTCGCGGCATTGGCTTTATCAAGTCAATTGAAGATATTGAGAATATTGTGATTGGCGCCCATGGGGGAGTCCCTGTTTACGTCAAAAATGTGGGCAATGTGACAATTGGCCCTGATTTTAGAAGAGGAGCTCTGGATAAAGAAGGAGCAGAAGTAACAGGAGGAGTGACCTTGATGAGATACGGGGCCAATCCTTTAGCAACGATCGAAGGGATCAAGGAAAAAATCGAAGAAATCACGCCTGGTCTTCTTCCAGGAGTCCAGATCGTGTCTTTTTATGACCGAACCGAGCTGATCAACAGAGCAACAGATAATCTAAAGCAAACATTGTTGCAGGAGATTATTGTTGCAGCAGTCATCATTTTAATCTTTTTAGGTCATTTCAGAAGCAGCCTTATTGTTTCCATTATACTTCCTCTGGGAGTACTTATTTCCTTCCTCGTTATGTACTATCTAAAAATTCCCTCAAACATCATGTCTTTAGGGGGAATCGCTATTGCTATTGGAGTTATGGTTGATGCTGGAATTGTTATGATAGAAAACATATCCAGGCACTTCGCTTTGTCTCGGGAGAGAAAGCTGAGTACTGTGATTATAGCCTCAAAAGAAGTTGGTCCTGCAATCTTTTTTGCAATACTAATAATCGTAGTGGCTTTCATTCCCATTTTTTCTTTAAGAGGTCAGGCGGGAAAACTTTTTTCTCCATTAGCTTTCACTAAGACTTTTGCCATGTTTGGTTCTGCAGTTTTAGCCATAACTCTTATACCTGTACTCAGTGCTCTTCTCTTGAGAGGAAAAATACGTCTGCCTGAGAAAAACCTCCTGACTCGAATCCTGATGCGTCTTTATGAGCCGGTGCTTCGGTTTTCGCTAAAGCATAAAATTGTTGTTCTCCTCATTGCCTTAATTTTCCTGGGAGCAAGCTATTACCCTCTTTCTAAAATTAAAAGTGAGTTTATGCCTCCTTTAAACGAAGGAGATTTGCTTTTCATGCCTGTCCTGCTTCCAGGAGCATCATTGACTCAGGTGATGGATGTCATGAAAAAGCAGGATATGATCTTCATGTCTTTCCCTGAAGTTGAACAGGTTGTGGGAAAGCTGGGAAGGGCAGAAACACCCACTGATCCAGCTCCAGTTGGTATGATCGAGACGATCGTGAAGCTAAAGCCAAGAGAGATGTGGCGTGAGGGAATGACACGACAGAGATTGATCAACGAGATGGATGCAGCTTTAAAGATTCCAGGAGTGAGTAATATTTGGACTCAACCTATCCGGAACCGGATTGACATGTTGGCCACAGGAATACAAACTCCTATCGGAGTGAAAGTTTTTGGAAAGGATTTAAGTATTATCGAAGAAATCGGGATCACGATTGAAAACATCTTGAGAGAAATTCCTGGGGCCAGAAGTCCATATGCGGAAAGAATAGGCAACAAGCCTTATATAGAGATTGATATTAACAGGGAAGAAGCCGCGCGTTATGGGATAAAAGTAGGCGACATCCAGCACGTAATCATGACAGCTATTGGCGGCATGAATATCACTACAACAGTTGAAGGAAGAGAACGCTATCCTGTTCGAATACGTTACATGCGAGAGCTCAGAGATAGCTTCGATGCCTTGAAAAGAGTATACGTGCCTGCTCATGGAGGAGCACAAATTCCTCTCAGCCAGGTGGCAGAGATTAGAAAAGTAGAAGGCCCGGCCAAAATAGCAGGAGAAAACACTTTGCCTTATGTGCGGGTATTTGTCGATGTGGATACAGATAAAGTGGGTATCGTGGA
>JADHWO010000131.1 GCA_016783445.1 Candidatus Aminicenantota bacterium | reverse complement strand
GCTCCTTTTGCACGGCGCAGTGCCATAGGCATTCCCCTTAGGATAAGAAACAGCCGAGCCTTCATGTAAAGACTGATAATCGAGATACTCTTTCGACTTAGGGCCCGGCGGATGAGTCTTGATCAAAGGTGCCTCTGGCATGGAAAGGTCCCGGAAATCCATCTTTAGCCTCCTCAGAAAAAAGGAAAGGTTGCTTTCTCAAAAAAAGGGTTTATCGCATTAAAAAATACACTTCCTGCAGAAAAGTTGCCTGTCCCCTTTCTTTAATATATCTTTTGACAATTTTTGAAGCTTTCTCTATCGGAAGGCTTATAGCACGCAAAAGTTGAGATGTCAAACTGAACAAAAATGGAAATAAGTAACCTGCCTTTTCTTTAATTCTATTTTTTCGAATAATTCTTAATTTTGCATATTTGCCTCTGAATGGTAAAATATCCTGCCTCATGAGTTTTTTATGAAAAAACGATGGACGAGATACTAAAGCTTCTTCTTCTCTTTGGAGTCGGTTCTATAGCCGGTTTCATCAATGTTATGGCTGGCGGTGGGTCCACGATCACTCTTCCCACCCTCATATTTTTAGGACTTGATGGTGCTCTGGCAAACGGTACCAATCGAGTTGGTATTTTTGTTCAAACTCTTACTGCTGTTATATCCTTCCGCCAAGAAAAATATCATAAAATAAAACTAAGTTTAAAACTGGCTGCTTTTACTCTGCCAGGAGCCATAATCGGCGCCATAATTGCTGTTAACATAAGTAACGAACTTTTCCAGAAGATCTTGGGTTATGTCTTGATCGGTATTATTTTCTCCATGCTCCTCCGGAAAATAAACAAAAATAAAACCGAAGAGGACAAGCAGAACCAAAATTCCTGGCTTATCTATCCAGCAATGTTTGTCATGGGATTTTACGGCGGATTTATGCAGGTTGGGATTGGATTCATGTTTATGGCTTCTCTCTACCACCTGCTGAAGCTCAAGCTTCTCCATGTCAATATGCATAAGGTCTTAATTATATGTATATATACTCTCCCAGCGCTTCTTATTTTTATTCTTACCGGTAATGTTAACTGGAAACTCGGATTGGTTCTGGCAGCTGGAATGGCATCTGGAGCATGGTGGTCTGCCAAGCTTTCCATAAAAAAGGGAGAAAAAATCATTCGAATAATACTGATCGCTGCAATACTTCTGATGTCATTGAAGCTTTTAGATGTTATTTGATTTGCAATTTACAAATTGTAAAAAAAATTATAAACTTAACTGCACAAATTATTTCTGATGGGAAAAAATAAAGAACGCCTGATTGGTTTAATCAGTATAGGGAATAAACTCACTTAATAAAAAAGTGATGGGAAATATTTTCCGATGTAAGGCGATTGGAAATGAAAGAACAAAATAGAACCAAAGCCCAACTCATTCAAGAATTAACAAACCTCCACCAACGAATTAATAAACTAAAAAAATCCGAGACACAGCGTAAAAAAACAGAAGAAGCACTCCGGAAAAGCGAAGTGTTCAATTTCGCATTATTCCAGCATAGCCCTGTCGAAACTACAATCGTGGACCGTGAAGGAAAAGTAGTTAAAACCAACCTAGCAAAAAGAAACTCAAGAGATAGACTGCCCAATGTGGGAAATGTGATGTATAAGGATTATGCCCCCAAGCATGAAATTGATATGTTTGCTGACCTGATGAAATGTATCAGATCAGGCAAGAAAAAACGTTTTCCAGAGCTTAAATATGGAGACAAATTTCTAGATATTACAATTGCTCCCTTTCCCAAAGGAGCTATTATTACATCTCAGAACATTACTGAACGTAAAATTGTGGAAAAAGCGCTAAGGGAGTCCGAAGAAAAATATAGGAATCTTATAGAAAACTCTCAAGACTCTATTGCTATAATAGATTTAAAAGGGAACGTTCTATTCGCCAACAAGCAGGTAGAAAATTTGACAGGGTACACCTTGGAAGAAGGAATAGGCATGAACGTGAGGAAAATAACTCCTATTAAATACTGGAAAAGAAATGCCTCTTTGATTAGGAGAGCAGTTAATAGCGAGCAGATACCTTACTTTGAATCAGTAATAAAAAGGAAAGACGGCAAGCTTGTTCCAGTCGAATCAGGAGGCCAAGCCATATTTCAGGAAGGAAAAGCCGTTGCTATACAAATTATCACAAGAGACATCACAGAGCGCAAGCAGGCAGAAGAGGCATTGAAGGAAAGTGAAAAACGTTTCAGGGAATTATGGGATAATGCTCCTGTTGCTTATCACATACTAAACACAAAAGGGATTATCACGAGTGTTAATAAAACAGAAGCAAAAATGATTGGATATAAGCCAGAAGAAATGATTGGAAAAAGTATCTTCGAATTTATTTTACCAGAGCAGCGAGCAGATGCACGAAGAAGATTTCAACAGAAGATATCAGGGAAGTATGTCCCCAGGACTGATAACAGGATATATGTAAAAAAAGATGGTTCACAGATTTATGTTGAGATTGATGATGTTTTGGAACGCAACAGCAAAGGAAAATTTATTGGAATCAGAACAACTATGGTTGACATCACCGAGCGCAAGCAGGCTGAAGAGGAAATAAAGAATTCACGTGAGGAATTACGAAATCTTGCCGCGCATTTACAATCCGCAAGAGAAGAAGAAAGGACGCTCATCGCTCGAGAAATCCATGATGAATTAGGACAGGCACTGACAGCTTTAAAAATGGACCTGTCTTTGTTAACTTCCAAATTACCAAAATATCAAAAACCACTGCTTAGCAGGGCAAAATCGATGACAAGCCTTCTTGATGAGACTATCCAGACAGTAAAAAAACTTTACACAGAACTGAGGCCCTCGATGCTAGATGACCTGGGCCTTGCAGCAGTAATCGAATGGCAGACGGAAGAATTCCAAAGTCGAACAGGAATTAAATGTGAAGTTAAAATCGAGCCTAAGGAGCCAATTTTAGATAAAGAATCTTCTACAGCGATTTTCCGCATCTTTCAGGAGGCGCTAACGAATGTGGCACGCCATACAGACGCATCAGAAATCAAAGTGAATTTGACGGAGAAGGCGAAAACATTAGAGCTGAGAGTAAGGGATAACGGAGGTGGAATTGCTGAAGATAAGATTCATGATCCTCAATCATATGGACTTATAGGGATCCGGGAACGCGTCCGGTTTTTAGGAGGAGAGGCGAAGATCAAAGGAGTTCAGAATAGAGGAACTACAATAGCAGTTAGCATCCCGCTTCACAAAAATGGAGGAAGCCAATGATAAAAATCCTCATTGCAGATGACCATGCAGTTGTTCGTAAAGGCTTAAAACAGATTCTTGCTGAAACATCAGATATTGTTGCAGCAAGTGAAGCAAAAAATGGACAGGAAGTGCTCGAAAAAGTCCGGAAGAGCGATTACGACATAGTCATGTTAGATATCTCTATGCCGGGAAGAAGCGGGATAGAAATCCTTAAGCAGCTAAAAGACGAAAAGCCTGAGGTTTTAGTGCTTGTATTGAGTATGCATCCAGAAGAACAATATGCAGTGCGTGCTTTAAAAGCAGGAGCCTCTGGATATCTGACCAAAGATAGCGCTCCAGAGGAACTGATCGAAGCCATTCGAAAAATATCCCAAGGAGGGAAATATATTACAGCATCTCTTGCTGAGAAATTAGCTTTTGACTTAGAAATCGACTCCGAAAAACCACTCCATGAGACTCTCTCCGACCGCGAATATGAGGTAATGTGTAAAATTGCCTCAGGAAAAACAATAAAGGAGATTGCCGAGGAACTGTTCCTGAGCGTTAAAACCATCAGCACATATCGGTCCCGCATCCTTGAAAAAATGGGAATGAAGAACAATACACAACTGGTCCATTATGCCTTAAAAAACCGGCTCTTGGACTGAGATTACAAACCAGCAGAATAAAACTTAAACTCTGTCTGTTTTCTTCCGGTTCTATCTTACCTTTTTCTATGCATAAGTAAGCTCTAAACCAAAATTCCCAAAATCCTAATATCATGGGCTTTTTTTTCTTTTTGACTGGCTCTAAGCCTTAGAAATCAAGAAATAAACATAAATTGACTTATGAAGAACAAGCAGATATTATGAATTTTAACATTTTGGAATCATAAACAAGCGAAGTGTTACAAGAGCGAAAGATTAAGTATAAATGAAAAAAATCAAGCTGCACACCAAGATCTTTATTGGTCTGATCCTGGGAGTTATAGTAGGCCTTATCTTCGGTGAAAAGGCCACAATAATCGAGCCTGTCGGGACAATCTTCCTCCGTCTTATCACCATGATCGTTGTTCCCCTTGTTCTTGTCTCTCTTATGCTGGGAACAGCAAGCCTAGGCGATATACGCAAACTTGGTCGAATCGGAATAAAAACTATCGTATATTTCACGATAACAACCATGATCGCCATTTCCATAGGCCTTGTTTTAGCCAACATTGTCAATCCCGGATACGGCCTGAATGAAGATGTACAGGCTGAACTTTATAAAAATTATGAATCCAAAGCGCAGGTCGGGATACAAAAGATGGAAGAAAAACCTTCGCTCAAAGATCTCCTGATCAATATAGTTCCCACCAATCCTATTAAACCTCTTATTGAAGGAAATATGCTCCAGGTTATCTTCCTCGGGCTCCTCTTTGGCCTTATCCTCACTCTTATAAAGCGAGAAAAATCCGAACTCCTTATAAAAGTCCTTGAGGGCGTAAATGACACCATCATTCAGGTGGTCCACATTGCCATGAAGCTCGCTCCCTACGGCGTACTGGCACTTATTGCCGCGGTGATCGGCCAGTACGGTGTCGGCATCCTAATCACTCTTCTCAAGTATTCCCTGGTGGTTGTGGGAGGGCTCGCGTTTTATACTTTTACAATAAACAGCCTTACCGTTGGTTTTCTCGGCCGTATCAATCCCATGCACTTCTACAAGGCAGTTAAAGAAGCTATGATCATCGCATTCAGCACATCAAGTTCAAATGCTGCTTTGCCTGTAAGCCTGGAATGTGTCGAACACATAGGAGTGCCACGCGAATACTCAAGTTTTGTCATTCCTCTGGGAGCCACCATCAACATGGACGGAACCGCCCTTTATCAGGGAGTAGCAGCTGTGTTTATTGCCCAGATCTACGGAATCCCTTTAGGCCTTATAGACCAGATCACCATTGTATTAATGGCGACTTTAGCTTCAGTTGGAGCAGCAGGCGTCCCTGCTGCAGGCATTATTACCCTGGCAATGGTCCTGAGGCAGATCGGGATTCCCCTTGAAGGAATCGCCTTGATTCTGGGCGTTGACAGATTCCTGGATATGTGCAGGACAACCACAAACATCATCGGAGACATGGCGTGCTCTGTTGTTATTAAAGAATCAGAGGAAAAGCGAAAACGAACTTGAAGTGACCAAAAGAACAAAGATAAAGGCTCTTGGTCAGCATTTCCTGAAAAATCAAACTATCTTAAAAAAAATCATTCGTTCCATCTCTCCTTGTAAAGAAGACCTTATTATCGAAATTGGGCCTGGAAAAGGGGCATTAACTTTCCCCCTTGCGGAAAAAGCCGGGAAAGTTATCGCCATAGAAATAGATCCATTTCTTATTCCTTATCTGCAGAGAAAAAACATTCCGAATTTGACGATCCTGGAAAAAGATATCTTGAGAGTTGATTTTAATAAGCTCGTAGAAAAAGAAGAGAATTTTAAGGGTCACGTGAAGCTGGTAGGAAACCTTCCTTATTCTTTGTCTTCACCGCTTCTTTTTAAGGTGCTTCAAGTGAAAGAACTTTTCTCTGAGTGCGTTTTTCTTCTCCAAAAAGAAGTGGCAGAAAGAATATGCAGCAGGTCTGGTTCAAAAAAATTTGCTCCGCTCTCTATACTCTTCCAGATTCATTTTTCTGCCAGAAAACGATTTGTTGTTCCTCCAGAATGTTTCACGCCCCCTCCAAAGGTAAATTCAGCCCTTGTTTCTCTAAAAAAAAGAGATGCCCCTCTTTATCCCATATCAAAGGAAGAAAGCTTCCATAATTTTTTGAAGGGGGCTTTTAAACACAGGAGAAAAATCCTCCGCAACAATCTGGAAAAGCTAAATCTCCCTATATCTTTAATTGACGAAGCCTACAATAAATTCACCCTGGAAAAAAACCTGCGGGCTGAGCAGTTGTCTATTTCTCAGTTTGTGGAACTATTTAATTTTTTCTATCAAGCTTGATGAATTAAGGCCCTACACAATTTTTCCTGCAAATCCCAACATTAAAACCAAAGAACAAAAAATGGGGCCTGTCCCACTAGTGTCCCAATGTTGAAATTTAAAATCCTCTTAACTTCATTGATTATAACGATTTATAATAGATTTTCACCGTAATCGATTTGAAACATAATTTCTTTTTTTTTATGCTGTAACTTCAATAATATCAATACATATTTTTTAATTTTAGAAACGTTGGGACACTAGTG
>JADHWO010000130.1 GCA_016783445.1 Candidatus Aminicenantota bacterium | reverse complement strand
AATTTGATTGAGAGAACATCGATCCTTGATTTTTCTCAAGATGGCTTGAAGTTAGGCGTGGATTTCATTAATCCTCTTCCTGGTTCTAATGTAGATATTGAAATCTTGCTTCCAGCAAAACAATTAATAGCTACATTATCCGGAGAAGCAGTCTGGAGCAAATATGTAAAGAATAGGATGGAAGTTGGGCTGAAGTTAAGAGACATGGATAGTCAAGCAAAAGAAAATATCCTGAAGTGGGTTTATTTTAGAAATCTGGAAAAAGCGAAAAAAGAGAAAAAAGGACAGTTAAATATTCAGTTTTAAATTGTAAGATTAAGGCCTGCCGCTATAACGTCATATTTATCTAACAAATGCTTTAATTTTCTTACCCGTGCTAGCCTGAATTATTCATAAAAACTGCCTATGCCATTATTCATTTTCAATAATATCAATTCGTTAGCATGATTTTTTTCCATTTCTAGAACATCACTCTGTTTTTTAATTCGTGTATATCAATCATCGGCATTTTTTACTCTCCGAGCGAGCCGATCTCACCGAATCTGCTTCGTTGCAAAGGATTTGCGGTGGAGGACCACAGCTTCATCCTTTACGTCTTGCATCTACGGCAACCTCGACTCGTGAATCATGCAGGCAAGATTAACTAAAATATACATTTCTATTTATAATCCCGCCGCAAAACCTACATAAATACTCTTATTAGTATTGTGAATTAAAGAGTAGCTTATCTCATTCTGATTTACTTATGGGGGAACATGAGGTTGGGGATCTGCATAATGCAATTTCTTTTATGTCAGGGAGCCAGATATGAACTTGACTTTAAAAAGCAAAGGAATATAATAATATGTTTTTTATAACTCATAAAAAGAGAAGATAGAACTGGACATAAAGAAGGTAATAATTTTATTAATAATATCTTAAATAATTCATAAAAATAATAAAAAAGGAGGCAATTATATGAAAGAAGTAAAAGTGGAAGAGTTGTTGGCTAAGGCTGAACAGCCCTCCAAAGATGCTTTGAGGCTTCATCCTTACTACAGAGGCAAAATTGAGGTCATTCCCAAATGCCGGATCAGGGATTTTCATGACTTTGCCATCTGGTATACCCCAGGTGTTGCAGCTCCGTGTAAAGAGATTCAGGAAGACCCAGAGAAGGTATATGAGATGACAAATAAGTGGAATTTTGTTGCAGTTGTTTCCGATGGATCAAGAGTGTTAGGCCTGGGTGATATAGGCCCTGAAGCAGGCCTGCCGGTTATGGAAGGCAAAGCATTGCTTTATAAATATCTGGGCGGCGTTGATGCTTTTCCTATTTGCCTTAATACTAAAGAACCTGAGGAGATCATTCAGGCGGTTAAATGGCTCCAACCAACTTTTGGCGGAATTAATCTGGAAGATATATCTCATCCAAAATGCTTTCATATTTTAGATACTTTAAGAAAAGAGATGGAAATTCCGGTCTGGCATGACGACCAGCAGGGAACAGCCTGCGTTACAGTAGCTGGCCTTCTTAATGCAGTCAAGATTGTCGGGAAAAAGATGGAAGACATAAAAGTTGCTTTGATTGGAGCGGGTGCAGCCAATATTGCTATTTCACGACTTATTATCACAGCTGGCGTAAGACCTGAAAATATTATAGCTGTGGATTCAAAAGGAATCCTCCACAGAGACAGGGGAGACAGAGAGCTGTTAAAAACAAAATACAAGCAAAAATGGCATATATGTGAAACAACAAATCCAAAGTTGATCAAAGGAGATATAAAAGAAGCAATGGAAGGTGCTGATGTTGTTATTTCAGCTTCCAAGCCAGGCCCTGGTGTCATAAAGAAAGAGTGGGTCGAAAGGATGGCTGAAGATTCTATCGTGTTTGCAGAGGCCAATCCTGTACCTGAAATATGGCCCTGGGAAGCAAAAGAAGCCGGGGCAAGGATTGTCGCTACAGGGCGCTCAGATTTCCCTAACCAGGTCAACAATTCCCTTGGATTTCCTGGAATTTTCAGGGGAGCTCTGGACATAAGAGCAACTAAAATTACAGATGAGATGTGTATTGAAGCGGCAAAAGAGCTGGCTAAAGTTGCTGAAGATAAAGGAATTAGTGAAGACTACATTATCCCTAATATGGATCAGTGGGAAGTATTTCCAAGAGAAGCTGTAGCTGTTGGAACAAAAGGCATAGAACAGGGAGTTGCTCGAATTAAAGCGAGTGCTGAAGAAAGACTCAAACAGGCAGAGAATATAATTAAAAAAACAAGAGAAGAAATACAGCTCCTTATGAAAGAGAAATTCATAATTGATCCTGATGAAGGATAATGCTACTTTGCAGCAATAAATAGCATAAAATCAAGATTAAGCTGGGAATTTTTCAGTAATAACGATTTTATTTCGTAGAAAATGATCGATAAGCTTCCATCCGTATTCAATTAATAAATATATCTGTTATTGAATAAAATCTAACCTTTTTACAGGCTTTAATTTTTATTAATAAGAAATTGAAGCATATAATATAAAAGGAACGTATTTAATTTAAATAGTGTAGGCAGTTTTTATGAATAATTCAAGAGGACATGTGTTATTCACGAGTCAAGATTATCGCAGATGCGAGGCTCAGGGTATGAAGCTGTGGTTCTTCACTGCAAATGCCCTGAAACGAAGCAGATGTGGTGAGATTGGCTCGCCCGAAGGGTAAAAAATGCCGACATAGAGTTAGAATAAGCTTATAAGAGAAGGTGTAAATGTTGATTTTGAGAAAGTATCAATGTAAAAGCCTCATAATTTTGAAAATAAATGAAGGTGTCGGCAGTTTTTATGAATAATTCATGATAAAACTTGACAAACATGTACTCATGTTTTATATTATACAAAGACTAAGATAGGAGGATATTTATGGCAAAAACAATAGGTATTGATCTTGGAACAACAAATTCCGTTGTTTCTGTTACAGAGGGCGACAAACCCATTATTATCGCCAATGAAGAAGGAGGGCGTACAACTCCTTCTGTTGTTGCTTTTAATGAAAAAGGAGAGAGGTTAGTCGGTCAGGTTGCCAAGAGACAGCGAATAACAAATCCTGAAAACACAATTTATTCTATAAAAAGATTTATGGGGCGACGTTACAAGGAAGTTCCAAAGGAAATCAAACAGGTCCCTTTTAAAGTCACTGAAGCAAAGAATGGAGATGTAAGAATAGAAGCTCTTGGTAAAAAATATGCCCCTCCTGAAATTTCGGCAATCATCATTCAAAAACTCAAAAAGGCAGCTGAGGATTACCTGGGTGAAAAAATCGATAAAGCAGTTATTACAGTACCGGCCTATTTTAATGATAGTCAGAGAAAGGCTACAAAAGATGCAGGTATGATTGCTGGATTAAAAGTTGAACGAATCATCAACGAACCAACTGCTGCAGCTCTAGCCTATGGAATTGACAAAAAGAAAGATGAAACAATAGCTGTTTATGATTTTGGAGGTGGAACATTTGATGTCTCAATACTGGAAGTTGGAGAGGGTGTTGTTGAAGTTAAATCTACAAATGGAGATACTCATTTAGGGGGTGATGATATTGATCAGCGAGTTCAGGACTGGCTGGTAGTTGAATTCAAAAAAGAGTCTGGAATAGACCTCTCCAAAGACAAAATGGCTCTTCAGAGGTTAAAGGAAACAGCTGAAAAGGCAAAAATGGAACTGTCCACAACCATGGAGACTGAGATAAATCTTCCTTTTATCACGGCTGATGCATCCGGTCCAAAACACCTTCTGATGAAACTCACCAGAGCAAAGCTGGAGCAACTTATGGATGATATCATTCAAAAAACATCAGAGCCATGTAAACAGGCTCTTGTTGATGCCAAAATGAAACCCGGCGATATCAACGAGGTTATTCTGGTTGGAGGGTCAACCAGAATTCCAAAGGTCCAGCAACTGGTAAAAGAACTTTTCGGAAAGGAACCTCATAAAGGAGTGAATCCTGATGAGGTAGTGGCCGCAGGAGCTGCTATCCAGGGAGCTGTTTTGTCCGGCGATGTCACGGATGTTCTTCTTCTGGATGTGACTCCATTAACTCTTGGTATTGAAACTCTTGGAGCAGTGTTCACCAAGATGATTCCCCGCAACACAACCATTCCTACTAAAAAGACAGAAATATTTTCAACTGCCTCAGATAATCAACCAAGCGTTGAGATCCATATCCTGCAGGGGGAAAGAGAGATGGCAACCGATAACAGGACATTAGGTCGATTTCATCTGGATGGTATTCCTCCAGCTACACGAGGCATCCCGAAGATCGAAGTAACTTTTGATATCGATGCAAACGGGATTCTTCATGTCTCTGCCAAAGACATGGGAACCGGAAAACAGCAGGCTATCACAATCACAGGACATAGTGGGCTTGATGATAAAGAAATTGATAATATGGTTAAGGATGCAGATACTCATGCTGAAGAGGATAAAAAAAGAAGAGAAGTTATAGATGTCAAGAATCAGGCTGACCAGATGGTCTATAGTTTAGAAAAGCTTATGAGAGAAAACAAGGACAAGATTCCTGAAGAAGAGGCAAATCAAATTCAGAAAGAGATAGAAAATACCAAAAAAGCTATCGAAGGCGAAAATGCTGAAGAAATAAAGAAGGCAATAGAGTCACTTTCTCAAGCTTCACATAAATTGACGGAGATGATGTACCAGCAAGCTACTCAGCAGCAAGCTCAGCAAGGAGCTGCTCAAGAAGAGGCACCCGGTGAACAAGAAGGAAAGCAGGAACCCGCTCAAGATTCTTCCGAAGAAGAAGTAATTGATGCAGAAGTTGTGGATGAAGAAAAGAAATAAGCTTTGTTGAATCCCGGTTGAAACTTTAACCTTTTTATGTCACTGTAAACGGCAGGGGCAGGCATGGAGAAAGACTATTATAAAATACTTGGAGTTGACCGGAAGGCAGTTCTATCTGATATAAAAAAGTCCTACCGAAAGCTTGCCCGAAAGTTCCATCCTGATCTTAATCCTGGAGACAAAACTGCGGAGTCAAAATTTAAGGAAATCCAGGAGGCGTATTCCGTCCTAAGTGATACCAAGAGGAGAAAGCAGTACGACCAGTTCGGCTTTGTTGGAGATGTGCCTCCTGGAGGACCACAGTACCGGACCCACTCATCTGGCTTTGAGGGTTTTAATTTTTCTGAATTTGGGACTTCCTCATTCAGAGATTTTTTTGAAAATCTTTTTGGCACATCCGCTCGCCCCACTCAACCAGGAGTGGAAAGGGGTGAAGACCTCCGCTATAAAATGAAGGTTGGTTTTCAGGATGCCATCCATGGATTAAAAACAAGAATAAAATTAACCCGGATGGTAACCTGTTCAATCTGTCAGGGAAAGGGATACATTCAGAAAGGGGAACAACAAGCATGTCCTCAATGTGGTGGAACTGGTCACACAAATATCCAGAGAGGCTCTATGAGATTCTCGACAACCTGTCCTTCCTGCGGAGGAACAGGGAGAACTCCAGGGCAGGAATGTTCTGGGTGTTATGGACAGGGCCTTGTTCAGAAGACTGAATTAATCAGCGTCAGAATTCCAGGCGGAGTTAACAACGGCTCTAAAGTGCGTATTCCTGGAAAAGGGAATGCAGGAATGAGGGGAGGAGCCTTTGGTGACTTGTTCATTACTATTGAAGTCGATCCTCATACTTTTTTCGGGAGAGAAGGGTCTAATATCTATATAAAATTGCCCATATCTGTACCAGAGGCCACTCTTGGTGCAAAAATAGAAGTTCCTACTCTCTACGGCAAAACGACCATCAAGGTTCCTCCTGGCACAAAATCTGGTCAAAAATTCAGACTAAAAGATAAAGGTGCCCCTATACCAGGGAAAAAAAAGCGAGGAGACCAGTTTGTTGAAGTATCTATTGTCCCTCCTCCTTTTAATGACGAAAGAACCAGGGAGCTGATGAAAGAGCTGGAAAAAATCTCCCCTCAGAATCCGAGAGATAAAATGGGGATTCATTAAAATGAAAGAGAAAAAAGAACCAAGAAATTATTATCATATAAGCAGTGTTTCAATGAGGTATAATATCCACCCTCAAACCCTTAGGTTGTATGAGAGAGAGGGGTTGCTAAAACCCTCCCGAAGCGAGGGAAACACACGGCTTTACACACAAGAAGACCTTAATCAACTCGAACTGATTCTGAATCTAACACGAGACCTTGGGATCAATCTGGCTGGAGTCGAGGTAGTCCTGAATATGAGAAATAAAATTGGACAGATTGAAGCAGAAGTGAATATGTTTCTGGAGTACATAAAAAAAGAGTTCTTTGAGGGGAAGGAAGAGGAATTTGAACTCAGGAAAAAAAGCCTTGTGCGTATAAGCCCTGCTAAAATTATAAAAATTGAAAAAGTGAAAAAAGAAGAATAATGATAGATGACTACAAGAGTTATCTCGATTTAAAAAATCTAAGGCTCTATTTAAATCAAATATCCAAATTTCCTGTCCTCTCTCAAGAGGAA
>JADHWO010000129.1 GCA_016783445.1 Candidatus Aminicenantota bacterium | reverse complement strand
GTTGGAGAAACTTTCACTGCGGCAAGTTGCCATAGACCATCAAAAATGAGTGCGCCAAGGCGTGTAGTCACAGAAAAAAAATGGGCAAGTAGTTGCTATCATTGTTTTTTACGCCTTGAATCCGGAACATGGGTTATAACGTATCAAAGGCCGCTGTCATCATGATGGCCAAAAGTATGGCTATAGATCTTGCCAAATACAATGTTCGGGTCAATACGGTCTGCCCGGGAACGACCGAAACGCCTTTAGTGAAGGCTGCCATAGAAAAGAGTCCGGATCCCACGGAAACCAGGAAAGCCTTGGAGAGCTGCCGCCCAGCAAACCGTTTGGGACTTCCCGAGGAGATTGCCTCTGCTATCGCCTTTATCGCCTCTGATGAACCGGGATATGCTACCGGATCCGACCTTATTATAGATGGCGGCATGACTGCTTGGTAGGTTTTTAAGGAGTAAGGCGATGGCAATGTTATTTGGCCAGGAATTTACCCGCTCCGATTTGCTTCAAAGGATAGGAAATATCTTTCAGGTCGCTGGTGTCAGACTTATGACGCTTGAGGATGGAAGCGAGAAGGGTGTTCAGATAATCGAAGCACGAACTGGATCGGGGTTCCGCTTCAATGTCCTCCCATCTCGGGGGATGGATATCTCCTATGCCGAATATAAGGGTATCCCCCTATCATGGCGATCGTGTACAAGAGACGTGTCCCCATCCTTTTACGAGCCAGAGGGAGATGGTTGGCACCGTCTTTTTTACGGCGGAATGGTTATAACCTGCGGGTTAACTAACGTGGGCGCTCCATGCCGGGACCAAGGTGAAAGGCTTGGCCGTCATGGAAGAATTTCCGCCACCCCAGCTGAATCCATTTATGCGGATGGTCAATGGGAGGGAGATGAGTACAATCTCGTGATGCAGGGGAGGATGAGAGAGGCTGCTTTTTGGGAGGAGAATCTCTCGCTAACCAGAAGGATCTTTACTCGATTGGGGGCCTCCATGTTCCGAATCGAGGATGAAGTTGAAAACCATGGTTTTAACTCATCCCCCTTGATGATCCTCTATCACGTGAATATTGGATTTCCCCTCCTGAGTGAGGAAAGCACCCTTCTTATACCTGTGAAGAAAGTAGTTCCCATGGATGATTCCATGGATCCAAAAACCTTTGACCATTTTCATCCCCCTATGCCCAATGCCCCAAGCCAAGTCTTCTACCATCAGGTGGCTGCCGACCCCAAAGGAACGGTCCTCATAGCCCTTATCAATGAGAAGCTTCCTCTCGGTTTATACGTTAAATACAACAGAAACCAGCTCAAGAACCTGGTTCAGTGGAAAATGCTCGGCCAGGGCATTTACGTATTGGGGATTGAACCAGCTAACTGCCATGTAGAGGGACGGGCGCGAGAGCGGGAAAGGGGGACATTGGAGTTCCTTCCGCCCGGAGCTAAGAAAACTTTAGTTTGGAGGTCGGTGTATTGGATGACGAATCCGAGTTTAGAGAAATAAAGGAAAAGATAAAATTACTTATTCATGAAGGCTCTTGACGTTAACAAAGATTACTTTCCCTAGGTATTAGAAAAAAGCCAACGTAACTATTTATAATCCCTAACTGTTTAAGAAGGAGCCATAGGACCGATGGATAGAGTGCGATTCTGCTTAGTGGGAACGGGACGAGCGGGCATGGTCCACGGGATTAATATCACCAGTCGTATTAAAAACGCGGAATTGGTGGCACTGGCAGATATAAATAAAGTTTCTTTGAAAGAAAGCGGTGACATTCTTGGGGTGATAGACCGGTACACGGACTATAAAGAAGCCCTGAACCGAAATGACATTGATGCGGTGATAATTGTCACCCCCACATTTACTCATGCTGAAATTGCCTGCTATGCAGCACAACTGGGCAAACATATCGTGTTAGAAAAGCCTATGGCCATTTCAGTGGATGAATGTGCTGCCATTAATGCCGCGGTGAAAAAAAATGATGTTAAGCTCCAACTGGGTTTCATGCGCCGCTTTGATCCCGCCTTCATTCAGGGTAAGGAGAAGATAATCTCAGGGGAAATGGGACGAGTAATGATTATAAGGTCGACGGGGAGGGGCCCCGGATTACCTCCTCCATGGACGTATGATTTATCGCAGAGCAACGGGATGCTGGCCGAGGTTAACAGCCACGATTTCGATTCAATACGCTGGCTGGTAGAGAGTGATTACGAAGAGGTCTATGCACAAGCTGCAAACTTTAAATGCCAAAATTTGAGAAAGAACTACTCCGATTTCTATGATAATGCTGTGGTTGTTGTTCGCTTGAAAAACGGTACATTGGGCACCGTTGATGGTACATGCCCGGCTGGCTATGGTTATGATGCTCGAGTGGAGATCCTATGTGAAAATGGGGTGATCCAGATTGGTAATCTAAAGGAGTCTGGTTTTATGCAGGTCAAAGGGGACGGAACGGCCCTTGGCTCCGCTTTCAGGAGTTGGCGAGATCGTTTTGAGAAGGCCTATTTGGCAGAGATGGAACACTTTGTGCGGGCTGTGCTCAATGACAGTCAGCCCGCTGTGACTGGCGAGGATGGAATGAAGGCCGTTGAAGTTGTGGTTGCTGCCAACAAATCTATCCGGACGGGCCAGCCTATAAAACTCGTTTAAACTATGGAATTCCAATGATAGCTGTAACGTATGCCCAAGGCGGAAAACTTCATTTAGAAGATATCCCCGTTCCGAAAATTCAAGAAGATGAAATGCTGGTGAGGGTCCAGGTCACTAGCATTTGCGGCACAGACCTGAGGATTATTAAGCACGGTCATAATAAGCTCCAAACGGGCCAAAAAATTGTTCTGGGGCACGAGTTTTCTGGAATCATCGATGCTATAGGAAAGCGCGTTCGAAATTATCAGGTTGGCCAAAGAGTGGCTGTAGCGCCCAATATCGGGTGTGGTCACTGCGACCAATGCTTGGAGGGTCGCGCCAATATGTGCCCCGATTATTCAGCTTTTGGCATTAATTTCGACGGCGCTCACGCTGAATTTGTTAAGGTGCCGGCCTCTGCCATTTCTCAGGGGAATGTCATGCCATTGGCTGATGGAGTTTCCTTTGAGGAAGCTGCCTTGAATGAGCCCCTTTCCTGTGTCATTAATGGTATCGCTGCTTGCCGAATCAACTTGGGAGATACGGTATTGATTTTTGGCGCAGGTCCTATCGGGCTCCTCCATTTGATCTTGGCTAAACTCAGGGGAGTTGGAATAGTAATTGTCACGGATTTAATCAACAGTAAGCTTGATATGGCTAAGAGACTGGGAGCCGATCATGTTATCGATCCCCAAACATGTGACATAAAAGAAACCGTCCTCAATCTGACCCAAGGAAAAGGGGCCAATGTCATTGTGACTGCTTGCCCAGTTCATTCGGTCCAAGAGCAGTCCATCGAGTTGGTTGCCCCATTCGGAAGGATTTGCCTTTTTGGGGGCCTGCCCCATGAGCGACCAAAAATCAGCATCAACTCCAACCTGATTCACTATCGAAACCTGATTGTCACTGGAGTAACAGGAGGCTCCAATTATGACTACAGAACCGGGCTGAAGCTTTTGGCTTTAAAAAAGGTTGACCTGATGAAGGTTGTCTCGGCAAGCTATCCCCTTTCGGAGGGTTATGATGCTTTCCAGGCGGCCCTGAGTGGAAATGAAATGAAGGTAATTATGAATCCGCACGGATGACGAGAAATTCAGTTACTGAGCCCTTAAGGGGCTAAATCGTAGGGTAAAAAAATATGGAACAGCCAATGGTTACGCTTACATTGAGACAAAGGGGGTTCGGAAGTTAGTTCTTGAGAAGGTTGGCAACTCAAAAATTAAGGACAATTCAAAATGAAAGACCAAAATCTGATTGGCGTTGATTTAGGGACGACCTCCATCAAGGCTGGAATTGTTAACCTGGCTGGAGAGCTTCTTGATGTGGAAAGCGAGTCATCTAATCTCATTTCTCATGGCGAAAATCACATGGAGCAGGACCCAGATGAGATCCTTTCTGCCGCTTTAAGAACCATCAAAGAGGTCATGGATAAAACAAAGGTAGATCCTAAAAGTATCCTTGGGATCAGCTTTGATGGTCAGATGGCAGGAATTATGGGGGTCGATCAGGACTTTCGACCTGTTACGCCATATGATTCCTGGTTGGACACGCGATGCGCTCCCTACGTAGAATTGATGAAGGAACGGGCTGGCAAAGAAGTTTTGGCAAGCACGGGTTGCTATCCAAGCATTAATCACGGTCCCAAAATGCTGTGGTGGAAAGAGGAGCAACCTGACGTCTTTAAAAAGATCTTTAAGTTTATTCAACCCTCGGCTTATGTTGCTGGACGGCTTGCTGGTCTAAGGGGAGAAGATGCCTTTGTTGATTATACTTATCTGCATTTTTCGGGGTTTGCAAGAACCGAGAAGGGGGAATGGAATACTGATTTGGCCCGGGTTTTTTCTTTTCCCGTGGAAAAATTCCCAGAGATTGTATCGCCTACGAAACAGCTTGGCAAGCTTATCGGGGAATTTGCAGGCAAAACTGGCCTCTTGGAAGGGACTCCAATTATCGCGGGATGTGGAGACACCATTGCAAGTATGTTGGGAGCCGGGGTTATCGAGCCAGGCCAGGCATTTGATGTTGCGGGGACAGCTTCGGTTTTTTCCGTCTGTGTCGATTATTTCAGGTCTGACACCCTTACCCACACCCTGATGACATCGCGATCCATATTTCCAGGTATTTACTACGCCTATGCCTATATCAACGGAGGTGGTATGTGCCTGGATTGGTTCAGGAAAAATTTCATGGGCCAGGAAGATGAACTCGAAACAATTAACCGTCAAGCAGAAGAGGTCCCCCCTGGATCTCAGGGACTTTTCTTTTTGCCCCATTTAGCAGGCCGGGTTTGCCCAGGAATGCCAGAATATCGTGGTCTATGGCAAGGATTTGATTTCTCTCACCATCCGAAGCACTTTTATCGGTCGATCTTGGAAGGCATTGCCTATGAATACGCCACCTATCTTAGTCACGTAAAGAGGCTGTATCCAGATTTGAAGGTCAAAAACATTCGAGGAATGGGTGGTGGAAGCAAAAGTGCCTTATGGAATCAAATTAAGAGCAGCGTTCTTGACCTTCCTTATGAAAATTTAAAGACGTCAGAATGTGGGGTGATTGGTTCTGCTTTCATAGTAGGGGTAGGTGTTGGAGCCATCTCAAGCCCCAAGGAGGCTATCGGGCGCATCGTTGTCCCGGAAAAGGATTGGAAACCAAATCCCACACATGTATCCATATATCAAAAACTAATTCCAATCTATTCAGAAATACTCGAGAGCTCTGGACCTCTTCACAGTCTGGTCCATCGATCCATAGCTCGATGATCAGCTCCAAAGGATATTGGGAATGCTCATATAAAATTCACTCATTTTTATCTATATTAAAATATGTAAAGAGAATCTTTCTATGAAGAAAATCTTGATTACACCACGGTCCTTAACAAAAAGTGGGCATCCCGCACTAGAAAAGCTTTCAGAGGCTGGTTATCAGTTAGTCTTTTCAACACCTGGGAAACAGCCTTCTGAAGATGAGATTATCAAATTGTTCCCGGGTTGTGTTGGATACCTGGCAGGGGTAGAAAAAATTACTTCTAAGGTATTGGAATCTGCAAAAGAAATAAAGGTCATTAGCAGAAATGGGACTGGGATTGATAACATCGACTTAGAGACAGCAAAAAAAATGAACATTCGTATTTGTAGAACGAAAGGGGCAAATGCCAAAGGGGTAGCAGAGCTAACTATAGGGCTCATTTTCTCACTTGTAAGATCAATCCCTTTTCATGATGAAAAAATGAAGCAGGAACGATGGGAGAGAAGGAAGGGGATAGAACTAGAAAATTCCACGCTTGGACTGGTTGGGTGCGGAGAGATTGGCCGATATGTTGCCATTCTTGGTCTTGGATTGGGGATGAATGTTTTAGCTCATGAGCGAAATCCCGATCCCTCCTTCTTACCTGGTGAAAATTTTTATTATGTCTCCTTTGATGAGCTTTTGGAGAAGTCAGATATCATCAGCCTGCACAGGCCTGGCACACCGTCCGGTGAGCCTGTGATTAACAGTCAAACGCTAAACAGGATGAAAAAAGGTGTCTATATCATTAACACAGCTCGAGCAAGTCTTTTGGATGAATCGGCAGTATTAAGGGCACTCGAAAACAACCATATTGCTGGCGTAGCCACGGATGTTTATCCTGAAGAGCCACCGAAGGATTATCATTTGTTAAAGCACGATCGCGTCACAGCCACCCCGCACATCGGTGGTTTTACAAAAGAGAGCATTTTACGTGCGACACGTGATGCTGTAAACAATTTATTAAAATATCTGTAAAGCTCTTTTAGCCTACATTCCGCACTTCAGAGAGGTCGAACTTTGGAATTTTGATCCTCGTGAGGTGAATGGGAGAGTCAGGCGTAAGCTGAGGGATCCATTCCGAGGAGTCTCAGGAGCTGCTTCTGGAGCTGCGAGAGCTTGATT
>JADHWO010000128.1 GCA_016783445.1 Candidatus Aminicenantota bacterium | reverse complement strand
AGCGGTTCTATTCAAAACTCGACAAAGACTGATGAAACCGGCATCGAAGAGCTTCATCAAAATATCCCAGACACAAATGGTCATTAATTCATGAAGGCAGTGCAAGAATGTCGGTCGTACATCTCAAGGGTATCTGGTTACAGTAATTCCCCATATTAATAATCTTACCATTCTTACAGTTGATTAAGGTATACCCTGCAGAATAGAAATAGTCATAAAAAAGCTCAAAAGCAATGTCGTGTTCTTTCATGATGTAGAGACCTGCTTCGAAGATAACGGAAGGACGGCATTTCTTAATGGTTTTGCGTGCGCCTCTAAGTACCTTTAATTCATAGCCATCCGTGTCAATTTTCATTAAATCAACCCTATGAATTTGTTCTTTCTCGCAAAATTCATCTATAGTGACGGCAGAAACCGCAACAGCAGGTTGAATGATGCCACCGTGCAAAGGGTGCTTATCAGCCGTTGTTCCGTTGACTTTCCAGCTCGCGTAAGCTTTAATATGACATTCCATCTCAGAATGGTCAGATATAAAATATTGAACAGGTCTGATACGTTTTGAAAGTTCAGGGTTCATAGAAATATTACGAAGGAGTTTGTTAAAGGCAAAATCGGTGGGTTCAAAAGCGTAGATGCGGCCGCGTTTGGCAATTTGGGCATATTTTAGTGTCATACTTCCAATATTTGCACCAACATCAAAAACTACCGCATCGATCGGCAAAGAAAAATATTTATTTCCGACAATATAGCCCTGAAAACTTCCGAAGAGAAACAGTGACAAGTCAATGCCTTCGCTCAAAGCTACCTCATAGTAAATGCCACCGCGTTGAATGCTATAATGATCATTGCGTAAGACAATTTTCAGCATAACGTACATTGCTCGCGCAATGAATAATTTCCCCCGGGTTATCGGAAGTCGATTTAAGATCGGCACCTGTTTCTTATTAAACATAACCATACACAATTCAGATAAATTTAATACCCTTAGCGGCAAAAAAGACCATTTTAAACAACGCTAAACCATGTCTCCAGCGACTGATATTGCTTGTCCCATATGTACGAAATCGATACCTAATTGGCATTTCCACAATTTTCAAATTGAGCTTAGCTGCTCCGAATAGCAAATCAAAATCACCGAATGGATCAAAATCACCAAAATACGCACGATTCGCTGCGATAAGTTCGTAGTCTCGTTTCCATAGGGCTTTTGTCCCACAGAGGGTGTCTTTTATGGGTTGTCCCAGTAGCCATGAAAACATTAGGCTAAAAAATTTGTTTCCCATGATATTGAAAAACCGCATAGCCTTTTCGCCCGTGGGATAAACAAGACGTACACCGTTGATAAATTCGCCCCCTCCTGAGACTAACGCATGAATGAATCGAGGCAAATCTTCAGGCGGAACCGTCAAATCCGCATCCAGTATTATTAGCACGTCCCCTTTAGCTTTTTCAAAACCAAGCCGAACCGCATCTCCCTTTCCTCTTGCGGGTTGGCGGTATAGCCTGCATGTTCTTTCTGGGAATTCCTCTATCAAGCGCTTGATAGTTTCATAGGTATTGTCGCTTGAATTTCCTTCAACAAACACGAGTTCAGAGTTATTTCCAAGGTCAGGCATACGCTTCAAAATGCCTTCTATGTTTCCACTCTCATTCTTTGCAGGAATGATTACCGAAATCGATGGTGTTTCGGAAAAAGAGGTTTGGACTTGATCCGGTGCCGGCCTGGCAACCACATAGTTAGTTAACGTAACCCATTTAAACGGGAGAATATTAGCAAGAAATCGATTAGCAAAACTTGATACAAATGGTACTTGCAAGGGAAAAAGTATCGCGGGTATAAGTTTGAAAACCTCAAAACCTGACAGTCCCAGTAGATTCAAAACATCATGGGGAGAAAACCAGTTCTGATTGAGAACCGAAGCCCCCAGCCCCAGTTGTTTGACGACTGAAAGCGGAACCCGCCACAAGTTGTTATAGAAATTCATGATCAAACGTGTTCTTCGGTGGCATAGTGGACGAAGATTTTCAAAAACGCATTGCACATCCCATAAGTCATTCACCAAGTCTGAAAATACGATAACGTCAAATGTTCCTTTGAAGCTGAAATCGTGAGCATCTGCCTGGACAAAAAGTAAATCAGGATGCCTTTTTGAACCGCAGCAGATCGCTTCTCCTGAAAAATCCACGCCAACACCGATTGAAGGTCTCAGGGAAGCAAGCAGGTCCCCTTGCCCGCAACCCAATTCTAGGATACGCAACCCAGGAGGAATCAAAAATTGGTAATATTTCTCAAGGAGTTGATGATAAAAAGCCCCAGGCCGGGCGGGATTATTGCTCTCGCGCGAAATCCGATCCCAATGATCTCTGCGCTCCTTTTGATATCCATACCTTTCCAGGTCGATAAATTTTTTATGCGTTTCTTCTTCATGAGTCGCCATGTCACGGACACCTTATAATCAACTATGTCTCTTTGCAGTCCCCGGCAGTTTTGTGGAACGGCTTACAATAATTAGGCCTTTTGTGACAAACTTGATCCAACTTGTCCAAGTCTTAGACGTACACTGTTGCAAGGAAAAAGAATCCATTCTCTCCTCATCATTTTTACCCAATATTGCAAAACATATCTTGGTTTCTCAACAAATAAATCAATTTCGAGTGTGAACTCTCAAGATTGATGTCCTATTACGAAGCCACTATTCCGAAGTCACATTGCGTGGCTAACAGGGAAACCCCACACTAAAGAATATCTTCACCACCATGGTCTGCCAAGTCAACAGAGAACCAAACGAAATGAGTGAAACGACTTGTTTGTTAGCAAAACGAGCATAAAAGAATTCTCGTTATCAGTCAATGTCAAAGGCGAGACAATAAGGATGGGCTTTGAGTTTTTAGTTTGGGAAGCTTTATGTTCGATATAGAGAACTGGGGGTATATCTTCGAAATCCAAAACCTTGGGTCCTTCATTTTCTTGCCTCATTTATATCCCTGTCCTCTTTGAAGCTCACCAGCCCTCTTCTTTGAGGATTTCGAGTTCGCCTGGTACTCAGAATTAGTTTGGCGGCATTTAATTGCCTAATGCGCCTATTGTTTTACAATATTGCTATGTTTTGTAAAAGCAAAAGCCATTTTTTGCGCACTCATCAAGGGTGAGGATGACGTATAGCCACGGAATAATGCGTTGTTCAATTTTTTTTGCTGCCGTCTATACTCCTGTTTGGTGCGTGTCCTAAGCGTTCTGAACAGTTCTGACAGCTTTCTCAGTATATAGTTGCAAATCGTTTTCTTATCCGGTATGTTCCACCCGAATAGACCACCTGTATTCCAATGCTTTGGCATCCATTGGGGAGACACGAAGCTGTTTGGGATACCATAGATACATTCGTTATTACAAGCGGTTACAAGTTGTCCACCTAACGAAACGGCGACGAATTTGGCGTATGGAGCAACAGGTTATCATTTTAGGCGCGGGATTCTCTGGCTTGAGCCTGGCATGGAGGCTTAGCAGTCACGGTATCAAGGTTTCTGTGATTGAATCAAATGGGACGGTCGGAGGTTTGGCCGGGACGCTCAGGCAAAACCGCTATTGCATGGACATCGGACCACATTCTTTTTTTACTGAGGACACCGACATTCTTGATACCGTGCTCGGACTTTTCAATAACAACTTTCCATCTAAGCCCCGACAGGTCAAATTCTACTACCAGGGCAAATATCTCGATTACCCTCTTAGCGCATATAATGTCCTTATCCAGATGGGCATCCGGTCTGGTATCCGCACTGCCTTGAGTTTTTTAAAAAGCAAGATATTTCCCAGGAGACATCCCACTATTGAGGGGCAGGATGAAACGGTGGAAGACTGGGCTGTCAGAAGCTTTGGTGAACACCTGTACAATTCCTTTTTCAAGCCTTACACCGAGCAGTTCTGGAAGCTGCCATGTTCAGAGCTCTCTTCCCGCTCAATTCCCACGCACACCCGCATGAGTTTTTTCAACACCCTGCTGCTGTTGTTTTGGAAGCGTGTCGGAACTACAGACGCCTCTTTGATCGAACGTGAAACCCTGCCGACCTATTATCCAGATTCCGGGTTTGGGGAAATCGCTGATAAATTGGCCGATGCTGTTCAACAAAATGGAGACAGGATTTATCTGAAATCCCGAGCCACTGGGATCGACACATTGTCATACAACCGAATGCGCGTCCGGTTTGAATGTGATGGTAAACAAAAAGAAATAGAAGGTTCGCATGTAGTGTCCACCATCCCTCTTAACCGGTTCATCAAGATGTTAAGCCCGTCGGCGCCACCGGACGTCGTCGCTTCGGCGCGAAAATTGGATTATCGCGCCCTGACCGCCTTGGGGATGGTCACAGAAAAACAAAACATCCTTAATTGCGGTTACATCTACGTTCTTGATCGGCCCTATAACCGGATAACAGAAATAAACCAGTTCAGCCCTCACACAAGTCCTTCAGGTGAAAATATTGTCATGGTTGAAATACCCTGTCTACAGGACAGCCCGGCCTGGACAGCCACAAAAGAAGAACTCTTTAATATATGTATTGGAAGCCTTTCCGAAGACGGTTTCCTTACTCCCGGAGATGTCAAGCGTCTCTTGTTGGTTCGGGCGCCGAATGCCTACCCCATTTACCGTAAGGACTACGCCCCTAACCTGAAACAAGTCCTGGACTTTATAAACAGGACAGAAGGGATCTCCACCTTGGGGCGAACAGGTGAATTTATGTATATGGACGTAGACAAATGTATGAGAAGGGCTTTTGACAGTGCCGACCAATTAATTAACAGTCATAGGCTAACCAAAAATAAGTGACTGTTTGAGAAAAACCTTAAAATTGTTACGCGTTCGAAACCGATTCCTCACGGCTCTTAACTCGTCATCACCTCAAAGCTCACTCCAATTCATGAGCTTAGTTAAAGGGATAAGAAAAACCCGAAAGCATGGCCGATACAGTTTCCGCTAAATCAATTTCGTCTATCCCATTTTCGGCGCGATTCTGCGCGTTTTGTAAGAGCCATGCCATTTTATTGGGGCTAATACTTACTCTCATATTCCTCCGGACTGGAATGGTCATTTTTGACATGTGGTCTTTTCATGACGGGGGGGATTTGCCTGAAAGCCTGATCTCCGGCAATCTTGCGTTTGACATCCTGGATAACACCTGGAGAGGATGGTCCCCCTATTTTTATATACCAACCGGCCATTTAGGCATGAATTATATAATATGTTGTCGATTTTTTGAACCAAACCCTTGCCCCGGAATTCTTTTAAATCACATGATGTCTGCCGGGTCTGAGTCGTGACATCTGTATCCGCTATATTTCTCCTAATTTTTCAGAAAGTTGGGAAATTGTGAACTCTGCTCGAGGCCTCAAAGAAAAAGCGATCCTAATGGTACATCGGGATAACAACTCAAAATGCGCACTCTACCAGCCTCCCTGTTATTATCAAAAATAGTGAAATAAAATGACGATTGGTTCAGTTATGATAAATGGGTCTATGAGAAAAACCAATAATCCAAAGCAATGTCAAGTTTAAATCCAAAGCACACAGCCTCTTTATTCGTCCTTCTCTTTGTCTTTGCTATCTTGATAAGGACAATCTATTTTGTAGAATTCAAAGAAAATCCTTTCTTCGAGTATGTGCATCCTTCCCACGATTCCTTGAATGTTCATAACGGGGCCCTTGAAATTTGCGCCAACAATATCTTGTTGAATAAGACTGGTTTTAAATACCCGTTCTATTCATATTTTGTTGCTGGCATCTATTCACTGACTCATCACACAGTTTATGCGGTATGGATTATCCAGTTTATACTTGGCGCCTTGGCTGCCTCTTTGCTATTTCTGATCGGAACTAATTTGTTCAACAGGACAGTGGGGATTATTTGTTCCCTGTTCTATGCGCTCTATGGACCAAACCTCTTTTATGAGGGAATCATGCTGAGGGCTTCACTTACAGAGTTCTTGGCGGTGTTTTCTTTCTATTTTCTGATCAAACTGGAGAGGAAACTTTCTTACGAAAGCCTCCTTTTGAGTGGGGTCTCTCTATCATTGATGATTCAATGTCGTGCAAACACAGTCGTCCTGCTGCCCTTTGTGCTGTTTTATCTGTATTTCGGAACCCTTGGAAAGGAAAGCTTGAAATTGAGGTTGAAACATTTATCCGTGTTTGTTCTTGCCTTGGCCCTGGTCGGGCTACCGCTGTTACTGCGAGGGTTCTATGTGGAAAAGAGATTCCAATTTTATGATCCTGGTGGTCCACATGTGTTTTTGATGGGAAATCTTGTCGATTATGACGGGTTAGGATGGCATAATGGATCGCCCCTTTATAAGGAGTACCAACAAAGGTATGGGGAAAAGGTTCTTTATGACTACAAATGGGTGTTAAAGGAAGTGCTTAACGAGATCAGTAATTCTCCCATGGCATTTTTTGGCCTTTATATGAGAAAGGCCTATTATTTTTTCTGCAATTATGAAATACCGAGCAACAATAATGTTTATATTTATCAGAAGTTTTCTTATCT
>JADHWO010000127.1 GCA_016783445.1 Candidatus Aminicenantota bacterium | reverse complement strand
TCATTTCGTCATTCCTGCGGAAGCAGGAATCCAGTCTATTGTAAAATATTTTTTTTATTCTTCTGGATTCCTGCTTCCGCAGGAATGACAGCTTGCCTTCTTACTCCGTCATGATTTTCAACTAATTGGGAGATGAGCCATAATTATTTGTAAATCAGATAGGGCCCCAGCGAATCAAAACAGGAATGATGAGAGAGAGAAAACCAAAAATGACCCAGATGACAACAAGCGGAATAAGCCATCTTGCCCATTTTTCCCATCTCAGTCTCGCCAGTCCCAATACTCCCATAGTCACACCAGAAGTTGGGAGAATAGGATTTATATATTCAGCCAGCTGAAAAGCAAAGACAGTGGTCTGGCGGGTGATGCCAACTAAATCTCCAAGAGGAGCCATTATCGGCATAGTCAGAGCAGCCTGAGCTGTTCCTGAATGAACAAAAAAATTGATTATGCACTGGCAGACAAACATCATCTGGGACGAAATGATAGGGTGGAAATTTGATATAGCCTTGGCCATGTAATAAAGTGTGGTGTCAAGAATTTTCCCGTCCATGGCTACAACCAAAATGGCCCTGGCACAGCCGATAATCAAGGCAGCATTGATCATATCCTTTGCCCCATCTACAAAGGATTTTGCTAACACTTCTGACTTTAGCCTACCTACAATTCCAGAAAGGATTCCTAAAGCAAGGAACAGACCGGCTATTTCATTTATGTACCATTTATACCGGAGAATCCCAAAAACTAAAAGAGCCATACCCGCAAGGAAAAGAAAAAGAACACGTTTATGGGACCTAAGAATTTTGATTTTATCCTGATGCTTGATGTCCAGTTCAAGGCTTTTTTTTCGCTCGAGGTCTTCTTTATAAGTAATACTTCTTTCGGGATCCTTTAGCACCCGCGAGGCATAGCGCATTACGATTATTATTGCAATTGCTGTTCCTAAAATCCATATGATAATTCGATATCCCATCCCTGAATAAAGAGGGAGCCCGGCAATTCCCTGAGCAATTCCCACTGTAAAAGGATTAAAAAAAGCTCCTGCAAATCCTGCAGCCGCTCCCACAAAAGGAATAGAGACTCCAACAATCGTGTCATATCCAAGAGAGAGAGCTAACGGAACAAAGATAAGCACAAAAGGCATCGTTTCCTCGCACATCCCGAAGATCGCCCCGCCCAGGGAAAAAATAATCATAGTGATAGGAATAAGAAGAGCGCGGAGGGCCTTGCTCTCACCAAATTTTAACGCAAGATTATGGATAAAAGCGGTGATAGCACCTGTTTTCTGTATAACCGCAAATGCTCCGCCTACAACAAAAATAAAAACAATAATGTATGCCGCCTCGATAAATCCCTTAATGGGGGATATAAAAAGTGCTCCAATCCCTTGAGGCTGTCGCTCGATAAATTTAAAAGAATCTGCCACTGGCATGGTTCGGCCATCTTTTTCTACTCTTTCATATTCTCCACCTGGCACTACCCATGTCGCGATAACGGTCAAGATCACCATAAAATAAATTAAAACAAGAGTATGTGGCAGTTTTATTTTCTTTAAATTCATGGCCTTTTCACTTTTCTACTTGCTAATTCTCTATTCGCCAGGCGTTTCTTCTTTAATCCAACCCTTGATTTCAGAAACAGAAGGGATACGGCCCTGGGATTTAATTTTATTGTTGATTATAAGGCCCGGAGTGTTAAAGACTCCATAAGAAGAAATTTCTTTAGGCTCTTTCACTTTCCGGACATCGGCAACAACATTGAGCTCTGCCAGGGCATTAATTGTCCTTTTTCCAACCTCTTCACAGCGGGGACACCCTTTTCCTAATATTTTGATCTCCATCCCAAATCTCCCTTTTTGATAAAAAATTATTATTAACTAATTAAACTCCCATAGATCAAGCCTGTTACTGTAGCCATAACGATAACAAGCCCGATGTAAACAAGAGTTTTTTTTGTACCGATAATGCTCCGGATGACCAGCATGTTGGGAAGAGAGAGAGCCGGGCCAGCCAGAAGAAGAGCTAGTGCCGGGCCCTGCCCCATTCCTGAACCGAGGAGTCCTTGAAGGATTGGTACTTCAGTCAAGGTGGCAAAATACATCAGAGCTCCGGCAATCGAAGCAAAAAGAGTGGCCCAGACTGAATTTCCTCCTACAACCTTGGCTACCCAATGGCTGGGTATTAATCCCTCATGCTCTGGCCTGCCGAGTAAAAAGCCTGCGACCAAAACCCCAACAAAAAGTAAAGGAAGGATTTGCCTTGAGAAAAACCACGTTGATTCCATCCATTCTTTTCGCTCTTCTTTTTTAAACCATCTCCAGACTATCCAGATTGTAATCACAAGGAAACTTCCACCAATAATCCATTTTGCCTTGTAAATGATGAACCAGAGACCAAATGACCCATCCGCGCTTCCCCAGTTGATAAAAACAAGGAATCCAACCATAGACGTAAAATAAAGAGCTGTTTTCCAGAGCGGCCTGTCTGTTTTAGCCTCTTCTCCGATTATGAAGCCTTCATCTTTACGACTCTTTTCCTCATCTTTTCGAAAAATAAAGTGCATCAGCAGGCCAATGATAACTGCAAAAATCACCGCTCCTAATGCTCTTGCCAGTCCAAGCTTATAACCCAGAACTTTAGCAGTTAGCAAAATAGCAAGAACATTAATAGCTGGCCCGGAATAAAGGAAAGCTGTTGCCGGTCCTATTCCAGCTCCACGCGTGTAGATTCCCGCAAAGAGAGGCAGTACTGTGCAGGAGCAGACAGCAAGAATTGTTCCTGAAACGGAGGCAACGCTATATGAAAGTATCTTTTTAGCTTTAGCCCCAAAATACCTTATGACAGAATCCTTTCCGATAAATACTGAAATGGCACCTGCAATAAAAAACGTAGGGACAAGACAGAGAAGAACATGGTTACGGGCATACTCCTTGAGAAGGGCAAATCCTTCGATAAGTCCATTCTGAAAACGGATGTTTTCAACAGGAAGCCAGAAGGCAGCAAGAAAAATTCCAAAAAGTATTAAAAATATTTTCCAGTCTTTCATGGTTTAAATACCTTCTTGTGTTTTCAAATGACCTGAAGTACCTATCCGCATAATTCCTTTCTGTCTACTTTTTTCGCTTCTGCCTTATCGCTGAGAACTTCAGCGTAATCCTCAAGGGAACGGCGAAGAAGTCTTTATATCTCTGATACAAAGGCGAACCGGCTCTTCCTAGACAAGGAATAATTGACCCATTTGCCTTCTCAGTCCATCTTAAAAAGATAAGCTTTATCAAATTGGGGGCAGATAAGCTTTTTCCCTATCTTTTGCAGGACTTCAAGAGGAGCCTTATACATATAGATTTGAATCGGAAAAGTCCCTTCTCCTCCTGCCGGAAGTTTTAATCCCCAGGACTGGCACTCTAACTCACCAAAAGCAAATGGCCCCTTCTCCAGGTGGCTGTAAAGCTGGATAGCATCTCCATTCGTCTCCTGCTCAAGTTTTGGCCTGTCCACATAGCGGCCCTCAGGCATAACAGGGAACATCATAAACACCATAAAAAAATCTCCCTTTTTTGTTTTGGAAAGATAACAAATAACTCCCTGGGCGGATTCCGGGCGAATTCCAACCTTATAACGCTGGCTGCCGTGGATGTAATAGGAAAAGGAATCAGGATTGGCTTTTACATATTCTTCAGGAATCGGCTCAAAGTAGTTGGCTCTCCAGGCATTCCTTTTGACCTCATGGACAGGCACAATCATTGTCCCTTTCGGAGGGATCTGGATCAAACACCAGAGGCCCAGAATACTATCAAAAACAGCTTCTGAATTATTTTTGAGTTTATGGACAAAATCAATCCCAAGATATTCATAGCTTAAATCTTTAAACTCGGGGTCACTCTTAAGCGGGTCCACTTCTTGCCTGACTTCTCTGGTCAGAGTCAAATCATATTTTTCCTTGCCATCATTCGATGTTGTCTCAAAAGTATTTTGAAGCACCAGGTGTTCATTTTCTCTGGATGAAGTAACCTTGTAATTCCCAGGATCCAGCATAGAAAAATCCCTGTTTCCCTTCCAATCGGGTCTAAAGATAAAGCCTTTGGCCCCTCCTTCAGGAGAAACCCAGGAGCGCTGTCCTCCCTGGCCTTTAAGGATATCAGGATGAGTCCATAACAGATTTTCGCCTCCCACCGAGGCAGCAAGAATCCTTGCTCCAAACTTCGGAACGATAAGGAATTGATTGCCCTGGCTGTTTGTAAAAATAAAAAAATCAATTTTTTGGCTTTTAAGATCTGAAATTATAGAATTCATGTCTATATTCTCCTGTAAGGGATTTCCAGCCATTAGAAATTGGAAAACTCCAAGGCTGACAACAATTATTAGCAAAAAAGAAATTCTTCTCATCTTTATCTCCCTTTCCTGAATATTTTCCATAAAATTGAATAAACCATCTGAATCATTTCTATTAAAAAGGGGAAAAAAAGTCAAACATGAAGGTGAATGAAGTGAATTGAAGGAAACTTCCTATCAAAGGCTATAAGGTTTTTAGATAAAAATAAATTTAAGAATTAAGTAAATCGCAACAGCGAAGAGTCCTGCAGCAGGAAGGGATATAATCCACGCTGAAAATATTTTCTTTATCACATCCAGGTTAATAGCAGAAATTCCTCGAGCCAGGCCAACTCCGATGATATTGCCCACGGCAACATGTGTGGTAGATACAGGCATGCCAAGGCGTGAACAAAGGAGGACTGTTGTGGCTGTCCCAAATTCAGCCGAAAAACCACGTGTCGGGGTTATAGATGTGATCTTTTCCCCCACAGTCTCCATAACCCGGTAACCCCATGTATAAATCCCGAATGCTAGCCCGGCACCTCCAATAAGCAGCAGCCAAAGCGGGATATCAACTTGCATATCCAATTTCTGAGTTTGTACAACCACCACAATGGCTGCAATCGGCCCAATGGCATTAGCCACATCATTCGCTCCGTGAGAAAATGCTTGAAAACTGGCAGAGAGAACCTGTAGAGGATTAGCCATTTTTTCAACCTGATAATAAGGGTCTGTATCTTTTTCCTTATATCTTCGAAGAAAAAAAGAACCTAACAAAAAACCTCCAAAACCCACACACAGAGAGATAATAAGAGACTTAGAAAAATCAAGGTCAAGATGGAGATGTTTTAATCCTTTGTAGATTATAGACATAGACAGGATAAAGAATACGATCCCTGTAAAAAATGGGCCTATCTTTTTTGTCTGGGAAATAGGTTCTTTTGAACTCAGGATGAATTTTTTTATGATAGAAAAAATTGTAAAGGCAATAATACCGCCAAAAATTGGAGATACTAGCCAGCTCAAAACAACATAGAGCACAACTTTCCACTTAATTCCTGCAAATCCAACACTAACAAGGCCAAAGCCGAGCACTCCCCCAATAATAGAATGAGTGGTTGATACAGGGAGTTTGAAAAAAGTGGCTATATTCACCCAGAGTGCAGACCCTAAAACAGCAGCCAGCATCCCAAATAGGAAAAGAATCTGTTTGTCGCTAAACTGCATAGGGTCAATAAGTCCTTTCCGGATTGTATTGGCAACGTGACTTCCTACCAGAACAGCTCCAAGAATATTACAAACAGCTGCCACAACAACAGCCTTCTTTATAGTCAGGGCCTTTGAAGCAACAGAAGTCGCCATAGAATTAGCAACATCATTGGCTCCAATGTTGATTGCGCTGTAAAGACCTACTAATACTGCAGCTATAAGGATAAAGCTAGCATCCATTAAGGTTCACCATTCATCTCTCAAAATCTACATTCTTCACCAATCTTCACTTAACAGGAAAATTAAAAATAATAGAAAATTTGAGCTGTAAGACTTTAGCTGTTATGGAGCATCATCCTCATCCGATCTCCAGCGTTCTCAGCATGATTGGCTAAAGTTCCAAGCTCTTTAAAAATATTCATCCACATCATTACATCAACAGGATCTAATTTCTTCTCAATGGCAAACATTTTTTTGGCTGCTTCCATTTGAGCCTTATCCGCTTCCCACTCCCTCACCTTAAGCTGTTCAATTAGTTCCATGACTTTGTGAGCTTCAACACCTCCAAAAGAGGTTTCCGCCAGGATTTTGATCTCACTAGAAACAGTCATCGCCATTTCATATGTCTCAATAACTTTATCGACAAAATCCTTTATTTCATCTTTAAGCTCTTCCGGTACTATGGTTTTCCTGAGGATAAGCAGAACAGCCAGATCTTCTGCTGAATCAGCGATGTTATCCTGCTCTTTTAGAAACCTCAGGAGGTCACCTCTTGCTACGGGTAAAAATAAGCTCTTGGGCAAATGATTCCTGATGTCTTTTTTCACAAGATCGGCCTCATGCTCTGCCTTGAAGACTCTCTCTGCAATTTCCTTCATTTTTTTCTCATCTTTTTTAAGGAGGGCATCCATGAGAGGCCTGACTAAATCCACACATTCTTTTACCTTCAACATATGCTGGTAAAGAGGCTCAAACGGAGATTTTCCAAACAATTTGCTTATGATGCTCATTTTTTCACCTCTATTTTTTTGGGGAGGGAAATCAATTTAAGTTTAATTTTAATCATCTCTTGGACAGAAAT
>JADHWO010000126.1 GCA_016783445.1 Candidatus Aminicenantota bacterium | reverse complement strand
AGGATGCGATAGAAATTAGTGAGGCTCTACTGAAAAGTCTTAATAAACTGATTGAGCAAAGGGAATTGATAGAGGAGATAAAAGGGAATCAGACACAGGCCAAGGAATTCTGGGCTAAAGTTAAATGGATGGATGGCGATATAGAAGTTAAAAAAGATAGAGAAATTGAGATTGAAGCTATAAAAGAATTTGATGGGAAAATAAAGGCGTATCAAAAAGAGTGTGAACATGATTGGTACGAAATAACGGTAAAGAATGAAAAATATTCAAGAGAATATACATGCTTAAAATGTGGATTAATGAAGGAAGAAAAAAAAGAGCCTGTCCATTGGACTGACAAGGCGGTTGAAATCAGAATTACAGACTTGCCAGAATTTAAAGAATACCAGGAATCGATAAAAGAGACTCTTGCAGAATTGAAGGAAGGCCGAGTATTAAGCACGAAGAACCGCACGCTGGTTAAAGACGTGATTGACGCACTGGCAAAGCTCAGGGAATTGCTTGAAGAACTCTATAGTGCGACCGAGCCTCCAGTAAAAGACGATGAGAAGCAGACTTACAACTGTGAGTGTATCGAGTGCGGCTATAAAATGGCATCGGATGAGCATTGCAGTGATATTGAATGTCCGAAATGCGGGGGCGAGATGAGGAGGGTGGAAAGGCCGGGGCCAGGGAAAGAGAGGAAGTTTATCCTGGAAAAGGACAACAAAAAGGATGATCTCAATGAGAGAATAGCCACAGTTATCGAGAAGCTTTTTGAGGGCGACAAGATAGGCAAAATGATGAGCGATGCCATAAAGGAAGCCCTTGATGTGGGGATAAAGAAAAGGCTGGGGAAGGTGGAATAGTGATTAATCAATGCCGTTGGCTTCGAGTCAATGGTATTCATTAATCCTGCTGGCTTCGGGAAAGAGTAAGCCACTCTTTTCCAGGGATGTCAGTAGAGTGAGACAGTTGGCAGAGGTCAACAGTGATTGGCCAGCCAATGGAGCCGAATCTACGGAGACATCAGGTCGAAAGAAGGCTGAAGAGAACCTGAAATCTAAAAGCCAGTAGAGATAGAAAATGGAGTAAGAAAATGTCTGAAGAGACAGAAAAAGTTACAATGAAGGAAAGCCAAATTGAGGCTCTAGTCCAAGAACTGGCTGAAAAAAAGCTTAACGCACTTCTTGAAAAACAGAATATTGAGCAGAGATTGAATTCACTCATCGACGAGCAGGGCGATTCGCATATCCACGCACAGCTGAAAGATCAGATGGCCGCAGTTCTGAAAGAGACTAAAGTTGAGGACGAGAACCTGAAGAAAGCTGAAGAGGATGCTAAGAAGTTCAAATCGTTCGGAGACTTCCTGCTTTCCGTCCGCAGATTCAGGGTGAATAGAGATCTCGATGATAGGTTGACCTTCATCACGAAAGACGGTGATTTCAAGAAAACGGCTGGCCACATGGAAATTGGAGAGGATAGCCAGGGGGGATTCCTGGTTCCTGAGGTTTACAGGCCAGACCTCCAGATGATAGCTCTTGAGAATTCGATTGTAGAGCCGAATGGGGCAATGATATTCCCTCCGATCGCAACAGACTCACTAAAAATCCCCACCATTGTTGATACCTCCCATGCTACTTCCGTATTCGGTGGGTGCGTGGCCTACTGGACTGGTGAGAAAGGAACGAAAGAGCCCACAAAACCAGCATTTGGTCAGATTGAGTTGACCCCGAAGAAACTTTGCGGATTGACCTACACCTCGAACGAACTGCTCATGGACTCTGCAATTGCACTTGAACCGCTGATCAAAAAGATGTTCGGCTCAACGATGGGCTACTTTAAGGACGATGCTTTCCTTAACGGCACTGGAGCAGGTCAGCCAATGGGTATTCAGAACTGCGGGGCGTTGAAGACTGTTTTAAGGAATACCGTAAGTCGGGTGTTCTTCGAGGATCTTAGAGAGATGTTCGCCTGCATGCTTCCCACTTCTCACCCTTATGCAATCTGGATAATCAATCCTAGTGTGCTTCCTGATCTAATTGGGATGATCTCAGGCGATGCCGCACCAGCAGCAGCCAGTAATCCCATCTGGTTGAACCGCAACATGGGGGCTGCAAGTCCTATCCCAGGCACAATATTCGGGCGACCGTTCTTCATCTCTGAGAAGATGCCCGCACTCGGTTCGCAAGGCGACATCGGCTATTTCGACATGAGGTATTACCTCATCTTTAACCGACAGCCAATCACCATCGACGCTTCGACTCACGTTGCCTTTACCACTGACGAAACCTGCTGGAGATTCGTGTTGAGAGTAGACGGCCAATGTTGGTTGACAAGTCCCATCACGCCGAGAAATGCGGTTGCTCCCGTGACCTCGATATCTCCTTTTGTTGTCCTAGCGGCCACCACGAGCTAAGAGGCAGAACATGAATAGATACGAAAATAAGACGGGCGGATTCAAAAGTCTGGGTCAGTTTCTAGTCACCGTCCGGAAGTATTACGATGGCGACCACAAGGATAATCGGCTGATTTTCGGAAAGACCGTAGGCCACATGGTCGAAGGCGAAGACTCTCAGGGAGGAGCACTCGTCCCAGAGCAATGGGCGGATGAAATCTACTATGCTGCACTTGAAAACTCGATTGTGAGAAGCCGGGCAACTGTGCTTCCCGCCAAAAGTGATTCGCTGAAGATAAGGAAATTCGTCGAAACGGATAGAAGCTCAAATCTCTTTGGTGGAGTGACGTTCACGTGGACAGAAGAGCTGGGCGATAAAACCGCCGCCATTTCTAAGCCAGCACTTGGGGAACTTGAGCTTAATCCTCATAAGCTGGTTGGCGGATGCTGGGTAACAAATGAACTTGAAGATGATTACGGAAAATTCGGCGATTTTATGAAGCTCGTTTTCGGATTGGCACTTGCGTTCGTTGAAGATGATGCCTTTCTCTGGGGCACAGGTGCCGGGACTCCTCTTGGAGCTATTCATGCGAGTAACGGATCACTTATTCCAGTGACAAGAAGCGGAGTTGGATTCTTGGATTGGACAGATATCGCCCATATGGCTGAGAGGCTATTGCCCCGAAGCTGGGAGACCGCTGTTTGGTTGATTAACCCTGGGGCCATTGATGAACTTCTTGAGGCTACAGCACCAGTTGCGAACCAAGCAACGATTCTCGATTTGAGTGAACGCAAGCTCTGGGGAATTCCGTTCATTCCGACGGAGAAATGCCAGGCTATGGGAACGCAGGGCGACATCGCTCTGTGCGACTTTGGCCACGGTCATTATCTTATAGCCGATAGGGAGATGAGGATTGCGGCGTCTCGTCATGTACCGGGGAGCTACGGCTTCACGACTGATGAGACATTTTGGAAGATTGTACTTAGGGTGGACGGTCAACCGCTGATGACGGTGCCGATTACGCCGTATCGGGGGGCCAATACCTTGAGTGCTTTCATAGTTTTAACGACGACTAGCTAAATGGAGGAAAAAAATGGCTAACATACACGATCCAACTGAAAACATTAAGGTGGATGTGGCAATGGCTCAGGCGACTTTGAGCAACAGTGCGAATACACCGACTTACTTCAGTCTGGCGAATTATGACCTTGCTTGGTTCCTGGTTTTTACGGGGGCCAGGACAGGGGTGGCATCGCTGACCTGCCAGATGCGGCAGAGGATCGGTGCGGCTGGAACGCAGGCAAACCTAGGCAGTTCCGTAGCCGTAACGACAGCAGATATTGTCACTGCAAGCCTTTGGGCAAGAGGCGAGGATTTGACTGTGAATTCTGGCTATGACAGGGTCGGGATTCTGATCACCGAGACTGCGACTGCCAATTTCGTTGTTGGTGCAATACTGTTGAGGCTGAGAGCCCGCTATAAGCAAGCAACGCTACCTGCTTAACGTAGATTAAGTAGATCGATAGGAAAGGGGGAGGTTTTCGGCCTTCCCCGCTTCCTTAATTTGAAAGGAGAGCTATGGAAAAAGACAATCGGCCTGAGTTACCGAAAGAGATCGAGCTGAAGAAGAAGCTCATCGTCTGCCCGAAATGCGGGGCGGAAATTGAGGTTGATTTGACGATTGACATCACGCCGATTACTGACATCATCGGGGCTTTTGGGGCGATGCAGAAGCCGGAGAAAAGTCGAACTGATGAAGAAGTTTCAATAAAAGAAAAAGCATGAGAAAGATTAGGATTTATTGGACGTGTAGTGACTTCGTTCATCATGAACATCGTTATCGTTCAAGGGCATTTCTCTGTGGGCGAATCCAGTATTTTATTAGGAGGCTGTTCCGAAAATTAGGATATTAACAACGAGAGCCGGAGGAGAAATAATGGAGATCGAATTCATCAAGGATTATAAGACTTGCCACAAGGCGGGGAGTCGGTTTGATGCACAGCCACATTTTGCGAAGATGTTGATAGAGGATGGATATGCGAAGGCCGTAAGTGGGCCGCCGAGAAATAAGATGGTGGAAAGGCCGGAAAAGAAGAAAGGATATTATAACTTCGGATAAAGATGTGTATTAAAAACGGAAAATATATTAAATGTCAAACCTGTGGGAAAGAAAAGTATTATTCTGGATGTGTTTTTGGAAAGAAATATCCGCCCAAATATTGCTCAAAAGAATGTCGTGCCATAGGAACCAGGGGATATACTCCTTGGAATAAAGGGAAAAAAATGTCTGCCGAAGCCAGATTAAACAATAGCCTGGCAAAAAGAGGAAAAAATCATCCGAATTGGGGAAAACACCTATCTAAAGAAACAAGAGAAAAGATTAGGCAAGCTAATTTAGGTCGGAAATATAATGAAGAAACCAAAAGAAAAATAAGCAAAGCAAATAAAGGGAAAGCCACATGGAATAAAGGAAAGGCATGTCCTCAATTAAGTGGGAAAAACAATGGTAATTATGGCAAAAAATTTTCAGAAGAACATAGAAAAAAATTAAGTGAATCTCATAAAGGCAAAAAGCATAGTGCGAGTTGGTATAAAAAAATGAGGGGAAGGAAATTAACAGAAGAGCACATTAAAAAAGCCATGAGAAGAAGAATTCCTACATCATTAGAAGAAAATTTCATGACAATTATTGATAAACACCACCTTCCCTATGCCTACGTAGGCGACGGGTCTTTTTTAATAGAAAGGTGTAATCCCGATTTTATTAATATCAACAGCAAAAAGATTGCAATAGAAGTTTATGCAAGAATTTATAAAACGATAGGCGGAAGAAATATAAATAGTTGGAAGAGAAAAAGATCAAAAACATTTAAGAAATATGGCTGGAATTTAATTTATTTTGATGAAACAGAATTAAATGAAAACAATGTTCTGTCCGTGCTTCAAAGGAGTTAAGGATGGCTTCACTTGACACTGCAATTTCACTCACGACATTAGCCGAAATTAAGGCTTTCTTAGGTGCATCTCCGCAGAAAGACGGCATCTGGATTTATTGTAGCCAGAGTGATGCCACGGCTGCCACAGTAGAAATTACCGACACGACTATAATCTTGATTATAACAGGTGGAGTAGCGGCTGGAACTAACACCTTGACCTTTGCCGATGCCGATAAGGATACAATAACAGAACTTATAACAGCCATAAATGCTGTGACTGGCTGGAAATCGGGTGCGATATATAACGGCTCTGCCCCGTCAACCGACCTTATTGTCACTGGGGCATTGAGCTGTCTGACAAGTGCGAATGAGATAACCCTTAAAATAGCCGATGATTATCTCTTGACCGAACTGATAAACCGAGCCTCAGACCTAATAAACCGGTATTGTAACCGGATTCTCAAAACCACGACATACTCAAGAGAGATTTATTACGGCTCTGGATACGATAAACTGCTTCTCGACCAATATCCTGTAACCAGGGTAACAAGGCTTTCTGTTGAAAGAGCTAATTCATTCTCAATCAAGAACACTTCCACGGATGCCAACTTCTGCACAGTCGAGGTGACGGCCACTACAATAAGGCTTATCGTAGATGGTGGGGTAAATGCCTATGATACAAATACGGCCCCCCTTCTTCTTGCTACTTATGCAACTATTGATCTTTTGATTGCCGCTATTCATGCACTTGGAAAGGGTTGGGTCTGTACAACTTTGGCAACCGATACCGGAAGCAGGGATGCCTCAGAGCTTCTTATAAGGCCATCAATGGCCGTGACTGCTACAGCCCAGGCATACTGCGAGACGGTCGATGATGACATCACGGATTACAAGCTATTGAAGCCTACCGAGGCCAGGAATGAGGGGATAATTGAGAAGGATGGGGCTTTTACGTCTGGTTATGAATACTTTTTGGATTACACAGCAGGCTATATCACTATTCCATATAGCCTTGAGCAGGCCTGCATTTATCTTGTCAAATACAAGTATGACCAGTCGAAGCGAGACTCAGGGCTTAAAAGCGAAAAATTCGGCGAAGGTGCTGATTATAGTTACACATTGCAGGATTTAAAAAACGGCCTACCTTCAGAGCTATTAGAAGAATTAAATATGTTCAAAAAGAGGGACTTTTAAAGAGGCTTAAAATGATTTGGATAATAGCAGCATTATGGGGAATTTTATTTATAGGAATATTTATTAAATTATGGAGAGATGCGGATGATATTGTCCGTTTCTATATTGATAACAATATAAATCTAAATTGTTAAT
>JADHWO010000125.1 GCA_016783445.1 Candidatus Aminicenantota bacterium | reverse complement strand
CCGACCTTTTCTTCTGTTTTCGGACAGACTATGGTAAATCTTGCCAGAGAAGATGAGGAAGTGGTGGCGATAACAGCTGCCATGCCCGATGGAACTGGTTTGAAGTCTTTTGGAAAACAATTTCCTGAGAGGTTTTTTGATGTTGGGATCGCAGAACAGCATGCTGTTAATTTTGCAGCGGGATTGCGTCTCAGCGGCTTTAAACCTGTAGTGGCTATCTACTCCACTTTTCTTCAAAGGGCTTATGACCAGCTCTATCATGATGTTTGCCTGATGGATATCCCTGTTGTATTTGCTCTGGACAGGGCAGGGATTGTACCTGATGACGGGCCTACCCATCAGGGGATTAATGACATCATCTACCTGAGGCATATGCCCAACATGATCGTTATGGCTCCCAAGGATGAGAACGAGCTGCAGCACATGGTAAAGTCTGCCCTATCTTATCCACATCCTACAGCGGTCCGTTTCCCTAAAGGAAAAGTTGTAGGAGTGCCTATGGATAAAACTCTTAAAGAAATCCCCCTTGGTCAGAGTGAGATGCTCAAGGAAGGTAAGGATTTACTTTTAGCTTTTGGCAGCATGGTTTACCCTGCTCTGGAGGCAGCCCGGAAGTTGGAGGAGATAGGAATAAGCCTGGCTGTTGTGAATGCAAGATTTGCTAAACCTTTGGACGAGCAGGCAATCCTTCGTTATGCGAAAAAGAGAAGGGTGATTGTTACAGCAGAAGAAGGGGTAATAGATGGAGGATTCGGGAGTGCCGTGCGGGAGCTTTTAGACAGGGAAAAAAGGTTTGCTGTTCGATTCAAGAGAATCGGCCTTCCTCTTGAAGTTTATGCGCTGGGCAAGGTTGAACAGGTAAAAAAGAAATACCTTCTGGATGAAGACGGTCTTTTTCGTCAGATAAAAGATTTCTACAAGAACAAAAGGTAATAAAAATAGGTTCATCTCCCAATTATTGATGGCTGTAAAACCAATGTCCCATGTGCCGATGCTTTTCTCGGCGGAATAAAAGGAAGTAATTAGGACATTATTTATGCAGGTGTCAATAGTTGAAAATCATGACGGAGTAAGAAGGCAAGTTGTCATTCCTGCGGAAGTTGAAAATCATGACGGAGTAAGAAGGCAAGTTGTCATTCCTGCGGAAGTTGAAAATCATGACGGAGTAAGAAGGCAAGTTGTCATTCTAGCGGAAGTTGAAAATCATGACGGAGTAAGAAGGCAAGTTGTCATTCCTGCGGAAGTTGAAAATCATGACGGAGCAAGAAGGCAAGTTGTCATTCCTGCGGAAGTTGAAAATCATGACGGAGTAAGAAGGCAAGTTGTCATTCCTGCGGAAGCAGGAATCCAGAAGAATAAAAAAGTATTTTATAATAGACTGGATTCCTGCTTCCGCAGGAATGACGAAAGGATAGGAAAGACTTTTCATCAACTAAATGGGAGAAGAGCCTAAAAATAGAATAGAATGTTTTTACGAGGAACGAAGTGACGCAGCAATCTCACAATTTATATTGTCATAACGAGTCCAAAGCGACGTGGCAATCTCACAAATATGATTTATTATATTTATGAAAAAAGAAAGAGCGGATAAGATTGTAACAAACCGTGGTTTGGCTGAAAGCCAGAAGAAAGCGCAAGCTCTGATCATGGCGGGCTTGGTTTTTTCAGAAGGGCAGAGGATCGAAAAACCCGGGCAGATGATTGGCTTAGACCAGGAAATATCCCTGAAAGAGAAAATGCCTTATGTCAGCAGAGGAGGGCTGAAGCTTAAAGAGGCACTGGAAGAATTTAATATTCCTGTTCATGGGAAGATTGCTGCGGACTTAGGAGCATCCACAGGGGGCTTTGTTGATTGCCTGCTTCAAAACGGAGTAAAGATGGTCTATGCTGTAGATGTGGATATAAGCCAGATAGACTGTCACTTGAGAGAGGATCCACGGGTTATTTGCATTGAGAAAAATGCTCGATATTTAAAAAAAGATGACTTCCCTGATGTGCCGGATATCGTCACAACAGATTTGTCTTTTATTTCTGTACTTAAAGTTTTGCCTGCTGTAAAAGAATTCCTGGGCAATGGTTGCCTTCTTTCTCTTTTAAAGCCTCAATTTGAAGCAGGGAAAGGACAGGTAGGGAAAAAAGGTGTAGTCCGGGATCCGGCTCTGCATGAAGAAGTATTAAATAAAACCATAAAGGAAGCGTATATAAACGGATTTGTCCTGAGAAATTTGATAAAATCCTCGGTCCGGGGCCAGAAAGGGAACCGTGAGTTTTTTATCCTCTGGTCCTTGAGTGAGAATCCTTTAAATCAGGGCGAAATTCAGAGATTAATCAAGGAGGCGGTCTGGAATGAAAAAAATTGAACGAGTGGGATTTGTTATAAAGCCTCATGCTCCTGATATTGAGAAAATATTGGCAGAGCTCATCCAGTATTTTGAAAAGAAGGGAATGGAATGTCTTTTAGAGGATGAGGCTGCACAAAAACTAAAAAAAGATAAGGGAATACCAAGAGAAGAACTTCCTGAGAAAGTCGATCTTTTGGTTGTGCTGGGTGGAGATGGAACACTGCTCAGTATTGCCCATCTAACAGCCCGGAAAAATGTTCCTGTTCTTGGAGTGAATCTGGGAAGCCTTGGATTTTTGACAGAAGTTCCCCTTGATGAGGTCTATTTAACCATAGATGCTTTTTTAGAAGGGAATGAGAAGATTGTCAGCCCCAGGCGAATGCTTGAGGCTACAACTAAAGGTAAGGTCTATTATTGTTTGAATGATGTTGTTATAAATAAAGGTGCTCTTGCCCGGATGATTCAGTGTAAGATCTGGATAGATACAAAAGAGATAGCAACTTTACGATCTGATGGCCTCATTATCTCAACTCCCACAGGCTCCACAGCGTACTCTTTAGCTGCTGGGGGTCCAATTATTCAGCCCTACATTCCGGCAATTGTCATTTCTCCTATCTGCCCTCACACATTATCTTCCCGGCCCATGATCATCTCTTCTGATTCCACAATAAAAGTTCAGCTTCTTACAGCAGGAGAAGAAGTTTATCTTACTCTTGATGGCCAGCGGGGCGATTTAATGGAAAAAGGTGATGTTGTGGAGGTTAAACGAAGCGATATCGAGCTTCGCCTTATCTCTTCTCCAAAGAGGAATTACTTTGACCTTTTACAGGAAAAACTGGGCTGGGGAGAAAGATAAAAAAAGGGGTCGCGTCTCAACATTTGACATTTTATTAGCCTCACATTACTATTAATTCCTACAATGAATCAGCATCTCAAGGTGATATATGTCTCGGCCGAAATATATCCCTTTGCAAAGTCGGGGGAATTGGCTGATGTCGCTTCTTCTTTACCCAAATATCTTTCTTCAATGGGAATGGATGTTTCTATCTTTATGCCCAAATACAGAAAGCCAGAGGTTGAATCCTTATCCATGGAGCGGGTTATGGGAGAGCTCCAAGTGCCTCTTGGCAGCGAAAAAGTCAAGGCCAGTATCTATAAAAGCGAACTGGGAAAGTGTGATATTTATTTTATTGATAATCCCAAGTATTTCTGGAGAGATTACATTTACGGGACGGGCAGAGGGGAATATTTGGATAACGACGAAAGGTTCATATTCTTCAACCGTGCAGTGCTTGAATATTTACTTAAAACAAAAATGGCTGTTGATATTATTCACTGTAACAGCTGGCCTACAGCGCTTATCCCGGTCTTCCTGAAAACTCATTACGCCAAAAAGAGTCAGTTCAAGAAGGTTGCTTCGGTTTTTACTCTCCATAATATTGCCTATCAAGGAGAGTTCCCTCCAGAAACTCTTGCTTTAACAGGATTGAACTGGAAATATTTTAATCCAAAACAACTATCTTTTAACGGCAAGTTCAACTTTCTTAAAGCCGGAATGATTTTCTCGGATGTCCTCAATACAGTCAGCTCAGCTTACAAAAAAGAAATCCAGACAGAAAAGAATAGCTTTGGACTTGAGGATATTTTTAAGGATCGAAAAGATGCCTTTTTTAGCATTCGTAATGGCGTTGATTATGAGATATGGAATCCAGAAACAGATCCTTATATTGCTGCCAATTATTCTTCGGCTAACCTGAAAGCCAAGAAAAAAAACAAGAGGGACCTGATTAAGGAATTTGGTCTTTCCATCTCAACCAAGACTCCTTTGATTGGAATTGTTTCATACCTGAGCTCCCAAAAAGGTTTTGATATATTGCTGGAGTCTGTGCCAGAACTAATGAAGATGAAAGTAGGTCTTGTTGTCCTTGGAAAAGGGGATGAAAAATATGAAAATTTGATTTTAAACGCCCAGAAGAAATATCCAAAAAAAATAGCAATAAAATTTGAGGTGAATACTGCTCTAACTCATAAAATTACTGCTGGCGCAGATATTTTTCTCATCCCATCCCTTTATGAGCCCTGCGGCTTGAACCAGTTGTACAGCTTCAGATACGGAACAGTCCCGGTTGTTAGGGCGACCGGAGGTTTAGGGGAAACAGTAAAACCCTTTAGCTTGAAAAATCAAAAGGGAAACGGTTTTGTCTTTAAGGAGTATTCATCCCGGGCCTTACTCAAAACTTTAAAGAAAGCTTTAAACTGTTATAAAGATCCTGAACTCTGGCAGAAAATTATGGAATCAGGACTTCGAGAGAATTTTTCCTGGAAGCTTGCAGCCAGAAAGTATGCAAAACTCTACCAGAATGCTTTGGAAATGAAGAGAGGAGGTTAAATTGACAGAAGGAATTCTAAACGTTTCGGATGATAATTTTGAAGAGGAAGTACTCAAAAACGAGCTTCCTGTCCTGGTGGATTTTTGGGCTGTTTGGTGTGCCCCTTGTCAGATGATTGTTCCAATCCTGGAATATCTCGTAGAAAACTACAAGGATAAATTAAAGATATGCAAGCTGAATGTTGATGAAAACATGAAGACTTCTTCTAATTATGGTGTAAGAAGTATTCCTACAATTCTTCTTTTCAAGGACGGGGAGTTAAAAGAGACGATGATCGGCGCTCTCCCTCAGGATAAGATTATAGATATGATATCCAAACATCTATGAGTCAAACTTTTGATGTTGTTATTTTAGGAGCTGGTCCAGCAGGCCTTGCAGCAGCTATTTACACCGGCAGAGCCAGACTCAATACCCTTGTACTTGAGAAGGGAGTGCCCGGGGGGCAGATTCTCCTAACCGATTTTGTTGAGAATTATCCTGGTTTTCCAGAGGGAGTTATTCCTTTTGAGTTGATGGAGAATTTCCGCAAACAAGCGGAAAAATTCGGAGCAAAAATAGAAACAGATAACGCCAGAGAGATTCGGAAGCAAAAAGATCTTTGGTTTGTGGTTGGAAACAAAAAAGAGTACCCTGCGCATGTTGTTATAATTGCCACTGGCTCTGTCTACCGCAGGTTGGGACTTCCTGGCGAAGGAAAATTAACAGGAAAAGGGGTGTCTTTTTGTGCAACCTGTGACGGTGCCTTCTTTAGGGATCAAGAGATTGCAGTTGTTGGCGGAGGAGATAATGCCCTTACAGAAGCACTCTTTTTGACGAAATTTTGCAAAAAAGTGAACGTAATACACCGTCGGGATAAGTTTCGTGCTACAAAAATACTGCAGGAGCGGATATTTGCGAACGAAAAGATCAAGGTTCTGTGGGATTCTGTTGTTGAGGAGATTTCGGGCGAGGAGAAATTCGAATCCATAACCATTAGAAATGTTAAAGATAACAAGACTTCTAAGATGAAGCTTGATGGACTTTTTATCTCTATCGGTATGGATCCTAATACCGAATTTGTAAAAGGATTTATAGATTTGGATGAGTTCGGGCAGATCAAAGTTAATCAGTCCATGGCAACATCGCAGCCTGGGATTTTTGCTGCAGGAGATGTGACTAATGCCTGCCCAGAACAAATGGCAACAGCAGTGGGAACAGGCGTTGCCGCTGCCCTGTCCGTAGATGAATACCTGAGCAACTTAAAATAAATTAAAATCTCCCAGCCACTTCACCCATTTCAAATCTTTTTTAACAGCATTGTATAGACCCTTGTCCGCAGTAACTAAAGGAATATTCTTCTCATCAGCCAGAGCTAAATAACTGGCATCATAAGCAGATCGATAAAAAAGCTTACAGTAATGTAAAACTTTGGGGTAAAAAAGAGAAATATTTATTAATTTAAGCTCTAAACTTATAAATCCATCTATTGCAGTAAGAATTGTGTTCTCTTGAATTCTTCCTCTTTTTTTAGCGATTATTAATCCATTAATAACCTCGTATTCTAATAACGAAGGGGCAAGGATATCTAATTCATTAGATATATATTTATCCAATAAACCTAAAGCTTTTTGACTGTATTCTTCGTCAACAAGATACCATTTCAGAACTACACTTGCATCTATAACGATTTGTTTCAAGGTTATTTCTCCAGTTGTTTTTTAGATTCCTTAAAAACTTCATCAGCCGAAACACCTGCCTTCAAGAAAGCCTCTCGTGCTTCCATGATTTTTTGATAGCCTTCAACTCGTTTGGTCTGTTTATATTTATCGTAAGGAATAATCACAGCAACAGGTTTTCCTCTATTTGTTAGAACAGTCTCTTTTTTCCTTGTATGGGCATCATGTACAATGCGGCTGAGGTTCTTCTTCCCCTCTGCAATGCTAACAGTTATATCTTTCATATGACCTCCTAAGTAGTCATTTAATATGACTAATTATATAGTCATAACTATTGAATGTCAAGTTAAAAAAAGGGGTTCATCTCCCATTTAGTTGGCAAAATAATATAAGAGACATATAATATAAGAGACATATAATATAAGAGACATATAATATAAGAGACATATAATATAAGAGACATATAATATAAGAGACATATAATTACGCTGTCATCCACACTCCTTTTTGTCATTCCCGCGGAAGCGGGAATCTAGAAATATGAAAAAGTTTTACGTTTATATCCTTTG
>JADHWO010000124.1 GCA_016783445.1 Candidatus Aminicenantota bacterium | reverse complement strand
TGTATTCATCCTCAATTGCATCAACGATCACAGCCAACCATCCGTTATCCATCAAAGTAAAACTTTGATAAGCAGGCTTATATTTGGGATATTTTATCTTTTGAAGAGCTTTATTCTTTATGTCTTCAGTAAAAGGCGGGTTTGGGAGATTCTCACCGGCTATTTTAACAAAACTTTCTTCATCTTTTTTGTTCACTGGAATTGGGTCATAGTCTCTGGTGATTTTTCTCGCCAGCATTCCTTCATGGGAATAAACATTTATCTCGTATTTATCAGGATAACCCAGATAAATGGAGTCATTATTTGCTAATGCAGTTACTACCTGCGGTCTAAATGCCATTAAACTAAATACTTTACCAATATATTCTGCCATTGACGATGCGTCCAATCCTGTTGGAAGAGGAAATTTGGTTTCATCTTTATAAAGTTCCACGACCAAATTGAATTTGTCATCGAAGAGGCCATAAATACTAGTTCGCTTTTGGTTGTTGCCTTCTTCAGCTATATTGAACTTATTCGCAAGAATGAAGCCTTTTGAATTGATGAAAGGATTAACATGTATTTCCGTCATACGTATTTGTTTTAAATATTTTCCATCTTTATCAAAAAAGGAAATCCTTCGGTTTCTTGCATCAGTTATGTATAAATTGTTGTTTTTATCAAATCGAGGAATGGATAAACTTTGAAATTCTCCTGGCCCCTGGCCTTCTCTACCAAAAGCGAGAAGATATTTACCTTCAGAATCGTATTTCAGGATTCTATGAGTATCAAAATCGGCAACGTAAAAATTTCCGTCTTCATCAGTGTTAAAAGCCACGGATTCGCCAAACATGTAATTTTCTTCTCCCTCAACATCACCTATAGAAAGCTCCTCTTTAAAAACAATCCGCATCTTCAACTCTGGGATTTTTTGATTGGAAACAACAACAACGTCGTCAGATTTTTGAATTATGTTCGTCTCTTCAGCAAGTGTCTCTTTATGGAAAAAACTTATTGTCGAAAAAATTATGAAAAAAAAGCTAACAACAGAATAGATTTTTTTATTCATTTTTTCTCCGTGTTTATTATTTTATTATAAAAGATCGAACCACTAGCGATTTTGAATTAGTTGATAATTCCTCGGCTGCAATTTCTAAAGAATACTTGCCAGGCTCCATTTCAGGCAGCTCAAGCTCTATTAAAAGTATATCTACCTCTTCCCTATTCTCTGCGGAAAGGATGGAAACAGATAAATCTGTCTTTTGTCCGGATGAATGCTGAATCAAATGGGCACTAAGCTCAATATCAGGTTCCTTGATATTTATAATTGAGCTCCTCACTACAGCTAATAATCTCGATACACCACGATCTAATTCTTCTAAAAGAGGCGAATGTTCGTTTGAAAGGAAAGGATATATATTGATTAATGATAGAGGTTCTTTCTCTGCTTTCTCTTTTTGAGGTTTTGAAGCTTTTAAATAATAGGCCTCTTTATCAGGGATAAGAAACAGAGGTGGATAAAGCCTTATCCCGGAGTCAAGCTTCTCAGGGATTTTGACTGAAGAAGAAGCCACGGCTCCTTTCCCTGTCTCAAGGTTTCTTAAAACTACCCGGCATTCATACTGTCCGGGTTGAAGGGAAAATATTGAATAATAATAAACTTTCTTTTTTGGAATTAAAGAGAAATTGACTTCTCCTTGGTACGAATCAGCAATTTTGTTTTCAGAATCAAAAATAAGAGTTACCAGTTCTGTTTTTCCTCCAATAATTTCTTTAATCCTTTCTAAAGATATTTCAGAGAGCAAAACAAAGTTGGATTCATTTTTTTGGGAGCAGTGAAGAGATATTAGAGAAAATCGCGTTAGCTCTTGGAAATAAGGGGTATCACTCATTGCTAAATCAATAAGATGGAGTCGCTTTTCAAATTCAGAAAACTCTGAGAATGGCTTAGAATTGAAATAACCTGCCTGAGCATGGACTTGGTATCCCTTTCGCTCGACCTTAACTTTTACTTCATGATATTTGCCGTCCCATTTATCGTTTATGTAATAACCGAGGACATAATAATTGCTGGTACTATTCTGAATTTCTTTAGATATTTCTTCATGATGAACAACATCATTAAAATATTTTCCTCCTGAAATTTTTGATAACATTTTTAGGGAATCCATCCCCACTACAGGGTTCTTTTTTAATAGGTATCTACTTCCTTCTGTGTAAACCGCATGTACAGGGCTGCTAGATGAAGCTAATTCCTTACTCATATCTTCAAATTTACTGCGTATTCTGGGGTCGTCTCTTTCATAAAATAACTCTTTTTTGATTCCTGCTGAAAAAAGAATAATGTTTTTATATCCCGGAACATAACGGAGAGATTTTGCAAGCTCTTTTACTCCATCAATAAAATTATTGGCTTTATACTTTAGAAATTCTATTTCTGGGGCAACATTTCTAGTCATGCCTATTGTAGTTGAACTTTCTGATCCGAGACCTGCCTCCGCTTCTGCTCTCATCCGCTCTTGCATTAAAGTCATTCCGCCCCCTTCTTCGTCCACAACTCCGGGTACATCTTTTATACTTTTGATCGACTCTTTGACTTTTTTATGGTCAGAAGTGAGGTATTCATGAACAATTAAACCCTTTAATGGAGAATAAGAAAATATCCCAATCTCATCGCTCGGCTGAAGCTGGGTATCGATAAAGTGGAGGGCTGCTTTTTTTGATTCAGTAACTCCAAGGAGATCGTTGCTGGCTATATCAAGGAGAAGGATAAATTTCCGGTTCATTCTGGATGGGATTTTCATGGAAGGAGCAAGTTCTGTCTCTTCTAGTTTTTCTTCAATCTTTTTTTCTGTCTTTTTCACTGGTAGAGCCAGATTATGCTTTTCAAAATCAGTGATTGCCTGGAGCTTACCGTTGTCATAGAGGATAAAGTCGGCTTTGGTTAAGTCTGTTATTGGATCTCCCTTCTTATCCGTCACGTAGACCTGGACTAATTTCAGGGTTACTGTCACTTCGTGCTGCAGGGCTTTTTGTTCTTTTTTTGCCTGGAGGGAATCTGATTTATTGGTAAAAGCTTTAGTCTGGAAAAAAAGTGACAGAATTAAGATTAAAAGAAAAATACTCTTTTTCATAACAGTTTCTCTTATCTCTAATACTTGATTTCGGTTTCAACTGTGAAAAATTTATAATCTTCATAAATTACGGTCTTTTTAGACTTAGTGATTCTTTTTCTTCTAAGGCTGACGTTTACGTAAGCCTCATTTATAGAGTACTTACTTGGAAATCTGATGCCATTTTTCTCATAAGCATATTCTGAGGTTAATTTAATACTAGGGCGAGATTTAAGTTGCTGGGCAATTTCTTCTATTCTTTCATAGTTTTCTATAGATGTTTGATTCCATTCAATCTTCAAGATGCTGAAATCGCTGTTTCTCACCCAGATTTTCCCGAAAAGATGATTAAGTTTAAGACCGGATTTAGGAACAGCTTCTATAACTATTACCTCTTCTCCTTTATATTTTTCTCTTTTGGAAATTTTATAATCATGATGTTTCTGCCAGTATTCACTGAGGAGCCCGATTGGCCCGAGTATTATATTCTTATGGCGAAAAACCTTCGTTTTTAAAGGAGCATTTTTTTCATTTTTTTTCTGGCCGTTTTCTTCTAAAAGGACTCTGCTTTCTTTAATTATTTTATCTTTACGAACTAATTGATAATCATAGACCAGATTATTTTTCTCTATTCTTTTTATATAGCGATTCGATCTGTATAAGGATGGTCCAATAATAACCGACCCTGGGCCAAAAAAATAGATTTCTTCTTTAATTTTTTCTCTGCAGACAAAATAAAGGACTGAATTACTCAATTTCTCACAATACTCAGCACATTTTTTTAATATTGTTTCTAATTCTGTTTGATTAGCTGAGTCTGAATTGGCTCTCTGGCTATAAATTTGGGATGAAAGAATAACGAAAAAAAGAGCTGAAATAAGAATTTTTTGCTTTTTCACTAAAAATTCCCTTTAGTTTTATTATAAATTTCAGAAAGAACTATGTAAATAAGGAAAATTAGTTTATTAGCTCCTGATTCTCTTAGCTGTCATTTTTAATTTTGAGAATCCAGGGCTTTAGGGGATTGGGTTCCACTCGGCTCTCCTCATGGCTCTTTGGCTTCCGGGTGTGGATCAGATCTATTTAAATTCCAGTTTTAATTTTGTCCCAGTTTTTGATTTTATATCGCTTAATTTGTTCCGCTCCAGTCTCTTCACTCACAATTCGGGTATATATATAGCCATTCTTGATTACTTCTGGATAGTAATTTAAATTTGTCTTATATAAATACAAGCCCTCTTTGTTAAACACATCGTATTCGTGATTTATGTTTGATTCACGGGAGACTGGATTCTTGCGAACATAAATTCGACCTTTATTATCTGGAATTATTGAGAAAAAGTAAGGCATGTAATCTGGGAACTTTATGGATATCTCGGGAACAAAATGTCCCTGCTTCATTATATTGCCTTTAATCCGATTTTTAATTCTGTCTTTCTCATTCTTCGTTAACTCTTTGCGAGACTCATCTTTTCTTATTATAAAAAGCGTATTCCCACTTTTATCAACGGCAACTAATTCATATTTCTTCGAATGACCATAAACAAAAGTATGATTATCAATTTTGGAAATAAAAAGGTCGTCTTCGTACCCATGAGTGAAAAAATAACCCCCCATAGATCCAGAGGCACCGACCTTTGAAGAGGATAGCTTTATCCTGTTTACATAATATGGAATTTCAGTAAAAGTCTTTTCTACTTTTCCTGTATGAGTGACTTTCTTTATAAAGCGATATATATCCATCCCTGGCAAAGAAAATTTCCCCCAAATACATCTGTCAGAATCCAAATAAAAATCATCCAGATACTCGGCAAGATGAATGTCTTTATCGATATATTTCCCCTCTTTCTCAAATATTACAATTGTCCTTGATCTATCTGTCACAAAGATATTACCAGTCTCGTCGTCTAACTGAAGGTGTGTAGGCACATTAAATTCTCCAGGGCCTTGCCCCTTTTTTCCGATTGTACGAAGATAATTCCCGTTCTTATCAAAAACCTGCAACCTATGATTTCTAGAGTCCAAAACATATATGTTTCCACCCTCGTCGACTTGGATATCTCCTACTCCATAAAAGAGGTAATTCTCATCGTCTTCATTTCCGATACTTAAATCTTCTTCTAATTCAAACTTAATCTCGCCATAGAGAGGCTCTTTTGGATTGTTAATTATTTTTATCCCATTTTCAATATCTATCTTACCCTTCCACTCAACCTTTTGATCTCCAAATGACACAAGGATAATAAGAACTGAAAGAAATAACACGATTGAAACAACCTTAGTTCTATTTTTCATTGTTCTTTCCTTTTATTATGAATCTTTTTTTTATCATATTTTTCAATTGGGCGCCAACTCTCTCAGCTGTCTTTTTCAATCCAGGCAAGCCAGGACTTTAAGTGCGTTTATTCTGCTTTGCAAAATAGATATCCCAATCCGAAGTAACAAAAATAAAATCTTTGCCGAAACAAAATATCTTGTCTATACGAGTATCTTTGAAATAAGGAATTGTTGTGAAATAGAGAAGAGTTCCTTCTGGTGAAAACACAAACAGTTTTTGTGTGATTCCTTTTTTCTTCACTAGTGGGAGAACATACATGTTTCCCATTTCATCTTGACAGAAATTTGACCAGAGTTGAAAAACAGATGCACTCACCCTGGCTCTAGTTTTACTTTCTATTAAAGATTTTCTTAATTTCTCAACTTCATTTCCACCAAATTCATCATAGGCACTAGAAATAGCTTCAATATTTCCTTCTTTATTGACTTTGGTGAAAACACCTGTGAAATAGTTAAAATGCAGGATTGAGTTACCCTGCCCAGAAAAAGTTATAAAAGAAGAGTTGCCTATACTGGTCCCAGGTATAGTTATTGGGTCACTCCTTGTGAGCAGATTCCTTAGGAAAATACCATTTGAATCATAGATATCTATTAGATGTGAACTAAGATGATAGGCAATGAAGAAATTTTGGTTGTTATCTACCAGAATTAGTTCTGGATTTGAATAGTAAATCTCTTCTGGCAGTTTTAGCCCAATCCTCTCTTTAAATTGTCCATCCAGAGAAAAAACTTCGAGCCTTTTAGCCATGGAATTTATGACGTATACTGTTCCGTCATCGGAGATAGTAAAATCTTTTGGATACTGTAAGTCGCCAGGTCCTTCGCCAGGCTTTCCGATAGTATAAAGATGTTTTCCTCTTTTATCAAAGGCGAAAATACGGCTTGACCGATAATCTAAGATGAAGACTTTATCTTGATGAATGATTATCTTCGTAATAGATTTAAAGGCAACTTTGTTCAGGTCAATGTCAAATTTTTTAAATTTTTGAAACCGGACATGACTCTCTTTTTTGTCTTGAAGAATCCCCTCTTTTTGATTAACTTTGATTTCCTGAGAAAGCAGATAAAAATTTAAAATAAAAAGAAAGAAGCATAAGAATTTTTTCTGATATTTTGGCATTGATATATACACCTGCTAAATCATATTATGAATCCACTCAGCTGTCCTTTTCAATCCCAGGGAAGCCAGGGCTTTAGGGGATTTGGGTTCTATTGCCCTCGTTAATTCGCAAAATATCCAGCACGGTGAGTTACTTTATAATTTTTGCCCTTAACCTTAACTTTGATGTTTTTAAACTTTCCATCTCTCTTGTAATCTGAGGGTGCATAGTAAAGAAGGTAATAGTTTTCTGAGGCATCTGCAGCTTTCTTAAAGGCTGATAAAGCATTAAAGGAGCTTTCAGTTATCCCTCCAGTGGCTTTTGCCAGTTCCATAAAGACACTAAAGATATCCTCCGATTGTTCATGAAAATAAATCCCAGGGGTAATTTTCGGCGGAGGAGTTATATATAAAAAGTGAATCAAAATGGACGAATCGGAGAAGGCCTGTTTAATTAGGTCAGTATCAATTG
>JADHWO010000031.1 GCA_016783445.1 Candidatus Aminicenantota bacterium | reverse complement strand
ATCTCGCCGACAGCTCTTACCGGGGCTTCGATATCACCAACAACACCGCCGAGCACACCGCCGACAACACCGCCGAGCACACCACCAACAACTCCACCTTCGACTCCGCCTTCTACGCCGCCTTCGATACCGATATCGGAGAGTTCTTCTTCGACGATTTCTTCGGGGATTTCAACAGGGGCTACAAGTTTACCTGGTTCGATGGTGGTTTTAGTTTGAACAGGTTTAATACGAGTTCTTCTTGTAGAGGCTTTGCGTTTTTTAGCTGGGGGAGGTGGAGGAGGTGGAGGAGGTGGAGGAGGTGCGAGGAAAGCGCTGTATATTTCTACTTGGGGCATGTTTTGAGTGTTAAGAAGCGGGATGATGATCATGGCAGCAACAAGACTTGCATGGAGGAGCAGAGCAACAGGAAAGGCAATGGCTCTTCTTAATCTGCCTTTTTCTGCAATAATAAAAGAATCTGTAAACATTTTATCCTCCCTTTTTTGACTTTTATAGAGTTTTTGTTTTATGTTTCTAGCTGAGCTGCCCATTTACTGAAGTAAAGAGCAATTTTTATGCCAAACTTGAATAAACAATTTTGTTTTCAGGTGTGCAATAAAAATCAGGTGCTGTTTTCTCTGTAAATTTACTTTACTGATGTAAAGTTTTTTATTGGAAGGAGTCTGGCAATTCTATAGTACAAAGCTGTAGGGGTTTGATTCATCAAACCCACCTTTATAAGGAAATGTCATTGCGGGCGCAACGCGGCAATCTCACTATTGGCAAACTGAGCCCAATTTTTACTTTGTATCTTATTTTTGCTGCTTGATCTTGAGGATGAGTTCCTCTGCCTTTTGTTTCAAAGCGCTGTGCTTTGCGGCTTTTTGAGCAAGGGCCAGTGCTTCTTCATCCATCTCGGCATTAAAATATCCTGCAGCAGCATTGTAATAAAATGTTGCAATTTTGAGGATAATCTTTTTTAACTGGGCTTTTTTTCTTAATATAAACATTTCTTTTCTTTTTTCAGAAAAGGAGGAGTTTTGGATGTCTTTAATTTTCTCATTTAGTGCGCTCTCTTTCCATTCATTACATATTGCTGCTTTTTCATAATAATCGCCTGATTTTTTCCAGTCTTCATACCCTGCATAAATTTTCCCCAGATAATAAGCCGCTTCGCAATTCATCCGGTTAATCTTAAGTGCTTCATTAAGGTTTTCCTCTGCTGTTTCCAGGTTTCCTTTCTTAAAGGCTATAATACCGGACAGTGAAAAGACTTCGCTGTAGCCGATAAGATAATATTTGGTTTTTTCAGCGTTTTCCCAAGCTTCATCTAATTTCTCCAGCTCATTTTGGTTCCATGCAAGCCAGTAATGTGTCTCGCCAAGAAAATATTCTCCAAGTCTAATCAGTTCGTTACAGGTTTTTATTGCTTCTTCATTTTTGCCTAAATAACTAAGGCAAATTGCCTTTCCCAGGAGAGCGTCTCTGTATGATGGAGCCATAACGATAGCCTTATTATAGAACGTAAGGCTTTTTTCAAGTTCCTCAAAAGCAAAATAGATAGTTGCCAGAGAAATGACAGTTGGTGAAGATTCTGGGATTTGTTCGTAGCACTTTAGAAAGTTCTTCTCAGCTGTAATCAATTGCCTGAGTTTGAATGCCGCCTCTCCCAGGAAATAGTAGACTTCATAAAAGCGAGGTTCTTTCTGGATAAGTTCCTTTAAGCTGTCCGGATTTTCTTTGGGATAGATTGATAGTTTGTATTGAATTATTGGAGAATGAGGGAAAGTTACTAAAAGATAAGAGAGGTCTTTTTTTTCTTCGATAAAATGAGGAAAGTTGCAGTTCAGAGAAATATATAGATAGGAAAAAAACTCTTCGGTCCCGGATTTTTCTTTGAAAAGTTCACGCCATATAGCGATGTTTTTTTTGAGTTTATTGCGGATCCTCTCTGCCTTTGAGCCAACTTCTATTATATCCTTTATGCGACCTTTGGTTTTTATAGGTATTGAATTGACAAAATTCAGATATATTAGAAATCCAGATAAGGAAGGAGACCTCTGAATAAGATCGGAAGCTTCTCTAAAATACGGGTTGTCTATTATGCCGAGTTCTTTCTCCCTGATAGTCAAGAGAAGAGCGGTTTTAATAAGTTTTTCTTTTGTAGTTTTTTGGAGGTGAGGTTTAGATAAAAGTTTTTGATAAATCCTGAAGGATTCTTTCAGACAGGTATAACTCCCTGTTTTAAAGAGAGTGTCTGCTTCTTTTATTTTGCTTTGGTACTCGAGAAGTTGTTGTGGTGTGAGTTCTATTTTTTTCTTTGCGGTACAGAAAGAGAAGAGTAAAACTATAAAAAAAATTAAGAATTTTTTTTTTGGATTATCACCTTTTTTATTTCTGCGCGGCATCAGGGTTTTCATTTTTTTTTGGTGCTAGAGCAGTAGTCGCAAAAAGAAAAAACTTTATACAAAAGAAGCAATGTCTATCACTGTTCGTAATAACTCTAAATAAATTATACTCTATATTGAAACGCATTACATCATCGATCCGTTTATTATAGAGTGGAGATAGGAAAAAAGGGACAGACAATTGTAGCGCTTTGATTCATCTGTAGGGATTTGATTTATCAAACCCATTATGTAATGTCATTGTAATGTCATTGCGAGAAGTGAAGAAGATTGCCACGCTTCGCTCGCAACAGGCTATGCAATCTCACAAGTTGTATTGTCATTGTGTAGAGGTTTAATGAATTAAACCTCTAAATAAAGAGATAGTTCGTTTGGAAAATGTAACCTGAGCTCTTTGTTTTATTCCTTCATTTGACTTTGATGATAAAGAGATTTATCTTGAAAGGAAGAGGAATTAAGAGGTTCTATTTTGGTTATAAAAACAAAAAATGTATTTGCTTTACAAGGTTTTTATACAGAATGGAATTAAAGTCTGACTTTTAGGAGGAAAGAGATGAAAAGACTAATTCTTACTGCAGGCCTAATATTTTTATGTTTTTGTTTCCTTTTTTCCCAGGAGAAGAAACCTGAAAAGACACAGGTAACGCTTATGGATTGTATGCTTAAAGCTCTGGAAAATAACCTCGATATTTCTGTTGAAGCCTTTAATCCTGATATCTCAGCATATTCTGTCCGCCAATCCAGAGAATATTTCATGCCTCAATTAAGTTTTGGGTATGATAATTTTAGTTATAACCAGCCTTCAAATTGGTATGTTGAAGGGGATGTTTATTCTCAGAAAACTGACAGTTATTCCCTTAATTTAGAACAAAATGTCATAACAGGTGGACGAGTAACTCTTTCTCTTTCAAATTCGACGACAGATACAACGCGGAGCCTAACAATCGTAAATCCGACATACAGCAGTAATTTGAGGCTTAATTTTACTCAACCTCTTTTAAAGAATTTCGGGCCTAACATTAACAGAAGAGATGTTAAAAAAGCTCAAAATCAGAGAGATATTTCAGTTTTTGGGCTTAAGTCTACTATCATTCAGAAAGTTTATGATGTAGAGGAAGCCTACTGGAACCTGGTTATGGCAATTGAATCTCTAAGTGTAAGTGAATATTCTTTAGAGCACAGCAGAGGACAGTTGATAAAGACTAAAGAGGCAGCCAGAATTGGGGCAAAGACCGCGATAGATGTTTTATCTTCAGAAACTGAAGTGGCAAATTGGGAAAGTAATATTATATCAGCTCGAGCTCAAGTGGAAAGCGCTGAAGACAGGCTGAGAAAAATCATGAATCTTCCAGTTGATGCTTCGGGCCTATCAGAATCTATTTTACCCGCTGACAAGCCCTTAGTTGAAAAAGTAGAGATAACCTTTGAGGAAGCCCTAAAGGTAGCTGTTAAAGAAAGGCCGGAATTATCCAGTAAGCAAAAAGAGATTGAAAACAGCAACATTGATGTGAGTTATTATAAGAATCAGCTTCTTCCTCAGCTCGACCTTAGATTTAATATGTGGTACCCGGGACAATCAGGAGATCTGCTTATTTATGAAGGTGGTAGCCCCTATTATAGTGGTGTGGTCATCGGTAAAATCGAAGGAAGCAGAGGGGATTCCTTAAAAGATGTTTTTGACTTTAAATATGAGAATTGGCAGATTAGCCTGGACTTTACTATTCCTCTTGGGAATGTGCTATCTCGTGCCAGTTTGGCTCAAGCCAGATTACAGAATGATCAAAAATTGCTAGAAAGAGAAAGGTTAAGCAAGTCCGTTTACAATGAAATTTTAGAGATTTTTAAAGAGCTGAAAAACAATGAAAAAAGTATGGAGACCTCTTCTCGATATAGAGAGTTAATGGAAAAGAAGCTTAGTGCTGAAGAAGAGAGGCATAAACTTGGTTTGGTCGGAAGTGAATGGCTTTTTAGATACCAGAGGGACTTCGCGTCAGCCAGGACGAGTGAAATAAGAGCGATTGTTAACTATAAAATATCAGTGGCAAAGCTGGAAAAAGCTTTAGGTATAAATATGAAAACAAAAAATCTCAAGTTCAGAAGTTATGATTTTTAGGGAGGAATATAAATTGGTAATAGTAAAAAAATCTGGTAAAATTAAAATAATAAGAGATGAGATTAACTAAAGTAACCATCAAAAGGCCTGTCACGACTCTTATGTTTTTTCTGGCCATTGTTCTCCTTGGCTTCGTTTCTCTGAAGGAGCTGAGTGTAGACCTTCTGCCCGATATCAGCTATCCCCGCCTTTCAGTTGTGACGGAATATTCTGGTGTAGCTCCGGAAGAAATTGAAACATTTGTGACTTTGCCGCTGGAGGCTACTGTTAGCAGAATTCCTGGATTGCGCCGGGTGGAATCCGTGTCAAAAGAGGGTCGGTCATTCATGACACTCGAGTTTGCCTGGGGAACTGACATGGATTTTGCCATGCTGCACACAAGAGAAAAACTTGATAGCGCTCCCATCCCTGAGGAAGCTGGAGACCCCACAATCATTGCTTTAGACCCCCAGAGCAAACCTATTATGGTCTTAGCCGTCTCTGGAGAACGAGCACTTCTGGAGCTGAAGGAATTTTCTGAAGAGTTGATCAAACCGCGGCTGGAACAGATTGAGGGAATAGGTTCGGCTGAAATAGCTGGTGGAGTAGAAAGAGAAATTCAGGTCGAAGTAAATCCTGAGCTTCTTTCACTGTACGGCCTCACAATAGATCAGATTGCGCAGAGAATAGATGATTTTAACCAGAACCTGCAGGGGGGGAACATAAGAAAAGGTCGATTCAAGTATGCTCTTCGTGTTGTGGGGGAATACGAGGTTTTGGGCGAGATTGGAGAGATAAGCCTTAAGACAACAGAAGAGAGAGGAGTCATACGGCTTAAGGATGTGGCTCAGATTAAAGACTCCATTAAAGAGCGTCAAGGAATAACTGTGCTTAATGAGAAGGAAAGTATTGGAATCCTTGTCAGAAAAGAATCAGGAGCCAATACAATAAAAGTGACAAGAACAGCCCATGAAGTGCTTGAAGATATTAAAAAAGCAAATCCAGGAGTCAACATCCTTGTTGTCTCTGAACAGGCAAAATACATCGAAAATGCTATCTCATCAGTCCTTAGATCGATTATTTTTGGAGGAATCCTGGCTTTTTTTGTCTTGTTCGTATTCCTCCAGGATCTGAAGACTCCTATCATTATTTCTGTTGTCATTCCAATTTCCATCATTGCAACCTTTAATCTTCTGTATTTTTGGCCTTTTTGGGATATCACTTTGAACATGATGTCCCTGGGAGGACTTGCGCTTGGTGTTGGAATGCTTGTTGATAATTCTATAGTCGTCTCAGAGAGTATTTTTAGACATAAAAGCCTGGGTAAAAATCTTTTTGATGCGGCTTTTATAGGCACAAAAGAAGTGGGGATGGCTGTAACAGCCTCAACTTTTACCACAATCTCTGTTTTTATCCCTGTTATTTATGTTCATGGCATTGCCGGCCAGTTGTTTAAGGACCAGGCTTTAACAGTGGCTTTTGCGCTTCTTTGTTCTCTTATTGTCTCTCTGACTCTTCTTCCTATGCTCTCTTCACGGAGGTTTGAGGTGGAAAAGAAACAAGGAGAGACAGAAGAAAAGAAGGTTGAGGAAGAAAAAAGGACAGTAAAAAGAAAAAGATCAAAATGGAGGTTTTTACTTTATCCGTATAAAGGACTCAGGTGGCTTATAAATTTTATCTTTAAAGGCATTTATTTGGTTTTAAATTTTATTTTTAGCTTTTTCCTCCAGCTTTTGCTTTTAATTTTCCATTACCTGAGTCTTCCCTTCAGGTATGTTTTTGGAGTTGTTTTTAAAGGATTTAATTTTGTCTATGAAAAATTCGCCTCTCGATATCACCAATTTCTCCTCTTGTGTTTGGATAACAAAGGAAAAGTACTGGTTGGGTCTCTTATCTTTTTTGTCCTGACCTTTATTCTCGCCATGCAAATCCCACGGGAGCTTATGCCTAAACCTAAAGCTGCGTCCTTTGAATTAAATCTGAAGACACCGATTGATTACTCTCTTGAACAAACTGTGGACGTTGTTTCCTCAATAGAGAAATGGCTGGGAGGTATTAAATCAGTCAAGGATCGCTTTTCGCAAATAGGAATCGTTAGCGGCATGGAAGGCCTTAATCCTGATGTGACCACAAACTCTGCCCAGATTTATGTGGAAATTCAGGAAGAATCACAATTAGAAGGGGCAATCGAGGCTTTAAGAGCGAGACTGGCACAATTTCCGGATCTTAATTACTCCATTGTCAAAGAACAATCCACTCTCGCCCAATTTTTAGCTTTTTCAACTGCCGAGATTGGCCTTAAGATCAAAGGAGATGATCTTAACAAACTGAAGGATATAGCTGAGGAACTTGTTGTGAAATTGAAGGATATTGGGGGGATTGCAGATTTGAATACGAATATCGGAGAAGGAAAACCTGAGTTTTTAATCAAAATAAAAAAAGAGGCTCTTGAAAAATATGACATTTCGCCAATAACTATTGGCAATTTTCTTGTTCATGCGGTTAGAGGCAGGGTAGCTACTCAGTTTAGGGAATTGGAAAAAAATTATGATATTTTAGTTCGCTTGGAGGAAGGAACAAGAGAAAATATAGATTCTCTTTTAGATGAGCAGATTTCATATAGGGGAGCCCGTATTCCTTTAAGAGAGCTGGTTTCTTATGAAGTGGCAAAGGGGCCAAAGGAGATCAGGAGAGAAAATCAGCAAAGGGAAGTTTTAGTTACGGCTAATCTCCGCGGTACTAAAATAAGCCAGGTAGTCCCGAAGATACAAGAGAAAATAGATGACCTCTCTCTTCCATCCGGTTACAGGGTTGTCTTCAGCGGGGAACAGGAAGAAATGAGCAAATCTTTCCAAAGCCTGATTTTTGCCTTTTCCCTGGCTGCCCTTTTGGTTTATATGATCATGGCTGCTCAGTTTGAATCCCTCATTCATCCTTTCTTGATTTTATTCACTCTGCCTATGGGGCTAACAGGGGCAGTCTGGGCTTTGTTCTTAACAGGTCAAACTCTTAATGTGATCTCTGTGATTGGCATGGTCGTTTTAGCAGGAATAGTAGTCAATGATGCTATTGTAAAAATAGACTACACAAACCAGCTAAGAAAGAGAGGACTGACTTACAGAGAAGCCATTATGGAGGCGAGTAGAGTAAGGCTGAGGCCCATATTGATGACAACAGTGACTACGGCTTTTGGCCTATTTCCTATGTCTCTGGGTTTAGGAAGAGGTTCTGAGCTTCAGCAGCCTCTTGCTATCTCTGTTATAGGTGGGCTTATACTGGCCACTTTCCTGACTTTAATCCTTATTCCTGTAGCCTATGAGATTGCAGAAAAAAGGAAGTCTTGATTTAAAAAATGAAGATTTTTGTAGAGCGTCCGATTGCAACTGCCATGGTTTTTCTGGCCATTCTTGTTCTGGGAATCTACTCTTTCCTAAATATTCCTTTTGAATTAGCGCCAAAAGAAGAATACCCTCAGTTGAGTATAAGAACAACCTGGACAGGAGTCCCTCCGGAGATTATCCAAACTCAGATTACCTCCCCTTTGGAAGAGATTGCATCCTCAGTGAAAGGAGTGCAAAAAATTACTTCCAGATCTAGAATTGGCTCTTCAACGATAACTCTGGAGTTCGACCCAAAAACAAACATGGAGTTTGCCACTCTTGCTCTCAGGGAAGAAATTTCCAGGATAAAGGATGAACTTCCTTATGGAGCCATGCCATCTCAGGTTGTCCCTTATATCCCTGACCAATTCAGAACAGAAGATTTTCTTCGGTATTCTATTTCCGGGAATTACACTCTTCAGAAATTGAGAGAGCTGGTAAAAGAGAAGATTGAGTTTGGTATTGGTTCTATAAAGGGAGTAGCCCAGGTGGATGTGACCGGAGGAGCTGATCCTGAAATAAAAATCATTCTAAATAAAGAAAAGACCAAGGCTTTAAATATAAATCCTTACCAGGTTTTAAATGCCGTAATAAGTAAAAATCAAGCCTTTCCCGTCGGGAAAATAAAGAGAGGGAGCCAGGAATACATTTTTAAAGTTCACAGTGCCATCAATGAAACAAAAGAACTTGGTGAGACAATAATCACTTATTCAGGAGAAAATCCAGTTAAATTAAAGGATGTGGCTCAAGTGGTCCCATCATATGGTGAGATATATTACATAAATAGAATAAACGGCCAGCCTACAATCGCATTAACTGTCTATAAAGAACCGGGGACAAGTACCCTAAAAGTAGCCAAAAGAGTAAAAAGGAAACTGGAAGCCATAAAAAAAGAATTGCCTCAGAACCTTGTTTTCAGAACAGTAGAGGACGAAAGCGAAGATATTCAGAAAAGTTTGAAGAACCTTTACTTATTAGTGGGGATTATCCTTGTGGTGATATTTGTACTTGTCTTTTTAATCTTAAGGAGTTTTAAGCCTTCACTTCTCATCCTCTCTTCCATCGCTTTTTCTGTTTTAATCACCTTTAATCTTATCTATTTTTTCAAGATCTCACTTAATATGCTGACCCTGGGAGGCCTGGCATTAGGTTTTGGTCTGTTTGTCGATAATTCCATTGTTGTTTTTGAGAATGTTCTTCGCTATAGAGAAAAAGGAGTTCCAGTTATTCAAGCGGCAATAGAGGGCTCAAAGGAAGTCTTCCTGCCGGTTCTGGCATCCACATTGACTACAATGAGTGTTTTCTTTTCCTTCGCTTATTTTCAAGGCCGGCTGAAAATTTTCTATCTGCCTTTAGCCATTGTCATCTCTTCTGCACTTGCTGCTTCTTTACTAGTATCGTTTTCTCTTATTCCAGCTCTGAGTCCTAAGTTGATGAAAAAAAGGAGAAAAGAGAGAAAAGAGCGGATTCGAGAGACTTATGAGAAAACTTTAAGATTTTTTCTCCGCCATCCGGTTGTTGTTATTCTTATTATTGTTCTTTTATTCACTGGAAGCTACAATTGGTTCAAAAAAGAAGTCTCGGTAGGAGATTGGTTCTGGGATCCTTCAGAGGAGAGGCTTAGATTATATGTCGGAATGCCCCCTGGAGCGCCTATAGAAAGGACAGACGAAGTTGCTAAAGAGTTTGAGGCAAAAGTTTTAGAGTCTGACTACGAGAAAAAAATGGTGACACAGGTTTCTTCCGAATGGGCGTTCATCGCAATAACTTTTCCTCCTGAAATAGAATTATCCTACCGGCCGTATCTTCTAAAAGAAGAATTGATTCAGCTAGCAACAAATTTTGCCGGGATAAGTGTTTCAATATCTGGCTTTGATCCACAGAGTTATTACTCTGCCATAGGAACCGGGACTTCTTATGATTCGCGTATAAAGTTTTATGGCTATAACATGAAAAAATTGAAGGATATTACAACAAAACTCGAGCTCACATTAAAAAGAAACCCCCGAATCAAAGATATAAGATCTGTCTCTGACAGGTATGGCTGGTATTTCAGGTTGGATTCTTTTGAATATGTTTTAAAAATAGATAAAGAGGCTTTAAGAAAGTTTGATGTTGGCCTTCGATATATTTACTATCATATTGCGTCTCTTATCAGGGGAAGGGTTTCAGGCCGGCAGCTAATAAAAATTGCCGGAGAGGAGATGGATCTTACTGTAAAAATTCCCGACGCAGATCAGACAGACCTCAAAATGCTTCAGGATGCTATCATCAGAACTCCCAAAGGAGAGTATCTGAGGCTGAGTGATATTACCACTCTGGAAGAAAGGCCTATTGCCGGCTCTATTGATAGAGAAAACCAGCAGTTCCAGCGGACAATAATGTGGCAATTCAGGGGGCCTAGTAAGGCTGGAGAAAAATACAAAAAGGCAATTTTTTCAAAATTAGAATTGCCTCCAGGTTTCTCCGCGACTTTGGAGGAAACCTGGCGTTTAAGCGAAGAAGAGAAAGGACAGATAACATTTGCTATCATCTTTTCCATCATCATTATTTACATGATTCTCGCTGCTCTCTATGAGTCATTTATCCATCCTTTTTTCATCCTGCTGGCTGTGCCTTTAGCATTGATTGGAGTTTTTGTGGCTTTTGTGATTGCTGACTTTTCCTTTGACTCTTCAGCTTATATTGGTGTCATTTTGCTTGGAGGGATTGTGGTCAACAATTCTATCCTCCTGGTGGATCATATTAATTTGAGACGAAAACAGGGGCTTCCCCTCCTTGAGGCTGTGTTGAAGGGTGCAAGAGAGAGGGTCAGACCCATTTTTCTCACAACCAGCACAACAGTGCTTGGTATGTTTCCTATGGTTTTAATCCATGTGGAGGAGGGGAGGAGGCAGATCTGGTCTTCCCTGGCTCTTTCTGCTGTTGGCGGGCTCATAAGCTCAACTATCTTTATCCTGATTGCCATTCCAATTTTTTATTTTTACGGGGATAGAATTCGTACATGGGGATTCAGTAAGTTGGGAGAGTTTAAGAAAGCCTGGAAAAGCTATTAAGCAAAAACATAAGCACTTTGATTTAAGCCTTTATTTCTGTTATAAAATTAATCCTTCAGAGGCAAATTGAGATGGCTATTTCTATCCCTGAAATAAAGAAAAAAATTGAATGTTTTCCAAAGAAAAATTTAATTCCTTTACCGACTCCCTTGCAGAAGCTGGAAAATCTCTCTTTAGCTCTTGGGGGACCCGAGATTTATATAAAGCGGGATGACCTGACGGGTGTCGCCTTTGGCGGAAATAAATCCCGCAAGCTGGAGTTTATCATTCAGGATGTTTTGAATAAAAATGCGGATGTTATTATCACATGGGCAGGAGTGCAGTCGAACTGGTGTCTTCAGACAGCCGCGGTTGCCAGGAAATTTGGGATTAAAGCCATCCTAATTTTGTTTAAATTATATGATCTTCCTGAAGAATACGACGGCAACCTGCTTCTGGATTATATTCTAGATGCGGATGTCAGAATAAGAGAAGCCGAAGGAGGAAAAGTATTAAAGCTGGAGGACGTTCAGGATGTAATTGAAGAGGTTCAAAATGAGGTTAAGGAATTGGGCCAAACTCCGTATATTGCTCCAATCGGCGGCTCGATGAAGGGCGGCTCAATGGAAAAGCCGCTGGGAGCTATTGGTTATGTCAATGCTTGTGCAGAATTGCTGGAGCAGACTGAAGAACTGGGTCTTGAGATCAATTATATTCTTCATGCCTCTGGTTCTGGAGGAACTCAAGCCGGTTTAGCTGTGGGTGCAAAGGCTTTAAGAGAAGAGATAAAGGTTCTGGGTATCAGTGTTTCTGATTATAAAAAGTCATACGGCGAGGATGTTCTTGCTATTGCCCAGGATACAGTAAGAACTCTTGGTATTGATATCGAAATTGAAAAAGAAGACATAATCATTTTTGATGAATATATAAAGGAAGGCTATGGAATTTTAAACAAGGAAGTAACAGAAGCCATTCGATTTGTGGCTGTTAAGGAAGGAATTTTCCTTGACCCCGTTTACACGGGTAAAGCTATGGCTGCTCTTATTGATCTTATCAACAAAGGTTATTTTAATAAAGAAGATATAATCGTTTTTTTTCATACAGGAGGCACTCCAGCTCTATTTCCAAATAAAAACCAGTTAGTCAATTTCCTGAAATCATAAAATAGTTTTTGTTTGTGAAGAAATAATTAAGAGTGGTCCTTGCTGTTGAGTCTGATTTCCTGTTTGTTTTGTGTGTAAGTACTTGTTGGACTGTTGAGTCCAAGTTAAAAGGATAAAGCCATGGCTATAAGAGTGGAAAGACCTACGTTTAATGATGTTCTGAAAGCAAGGAGTATAATCGGAAAATACCTTCCCCGCACTCCTCTTTATTCCTACCCTCAGCTGAATCAGCTTCTTGATGCAAAAGTCTACGTTAAGCATGAAAATCATTTACCCACGCGCGCCTTTAAAACCAGAGGGGGAATCAATCTTATCTCTTACCTGAATCGTGAGCAAAAAGAAAGAGGAATAGTGACAGCATCAACCGGAAACCATGCACTTTCCATTGCTTATGCTTCCAATCTTTTTGGCGTTCCGGTGACGATTGTGATGCCTGAAAAGTCTAATCCGACAAAAGTGAAAGCCATAAAGAGCCTGGGTGTTAACATTGTTTTTTTTGGCCGCATTTTTGATGAGTCTAAGGATTATGCAGAGAAGCTTGCAGGAGAGCGGCGTGCACGATTTATTCATCCGGCAAACGAGCCTTATTTGATTGCGGGTGTTGCTACTTATGCCTTGGAGATTCTCGAAGATTGTCCATCTATGGATGTTATTATCGTTCCTGTGGGGGGAGGAAGCGGTGCTTCTGGATGTTGTTTGGTCAAAGAGGCTGTGAATCCAGAGCTCCAAATAATAGGTGTTCAGGCAGAGAAAGCTCCTGCTGCCTATTTATCCTGGAAAAACAAGAGGATTGTTAAGGATAAAATGGAAACCGCTGCTGAGGGATTGGCCACTGAAATTGGGTATGAGCTCACACAGGAAATCCTTCAGGACTTTTTATCGGATTTTATTCTTGTCTCTGAAGAGGAAATGGTTCAAGCTATCCTTATCTATATAGAATTAGTCAGAAATTTAGCAGAGGAAGCAGGGGCTTCTCCCCTTGCTGCAGCTTTAAAAATAAAGGAACGAATAAAGGGAAAAAAAGTTGCTCTAGTACTAACTGGCAGTAATATCTCTATGGAGAGATTGAAGCAAATTACTAAATAAATCACTAAACATGTAGGGGTTTGATTCATCAAGCCCATCCTCGGAAAAAAGGGGACAGGCCCCATTATCTAGATGTAGGGGCTTGATTCATCAAACCCGCAAATTGTCATTGCGAGGAGCACAGCGACGTGGCAATCTCTTCTTTTTTTTATTGGGGTTTGATTTATCAAACCCGCATGTTATAGCTGATAGCTTACGACTAATGGAATAATTTCGTTATCTTTTTACTGAGCTTTTAAGGTATTTGAGAAATTCGCTATCAGTTGAGAGCAGCAGCCATGTCTCTTTATCCAGGCTTGCGACGTATGTCTCAAGAGTTTTCATGAACTGGTAGAATTCCGGATCCAGGTTGTAGGCCTTGGCATAAATCTTGGTGGCTTCAGCATCAGCCTTTCCCTTTATTCCCTGGGCTGTACGATAGGCTTCTGATTGAATCCTTTTTAGCTCCCGCTCTTTTTCACCGCGAATTTTAGCACTTTCACCGTCCCCTTCAGAGCGGTATTTTGCTGCAATTCTTTGCCTTTCAGCTTTCATGCGATTAAATACTTCCTCTTGGACTGCTTGAACATAATTGATTCTCTTTATTCTTACATCTTTGAGCTCTATCCCGATTTCAGGGGATTTTTGAGAGGCATTTTCAAGGATGATTTGAGCAATCTTTTCTCTGCCTGTCTCGATTTTAATCATGGCAGCAGAGATATAAAGAATGGCTGTTTCATCTGTCAGTTCGAATTCACGGTTTGAAGATCGGACAATCTCGATCAGGTCAAAGCTAGCTATAGCGTCTCTTGTTTCTCCGTCTATTATATCATCAATTCTTGTATGAGCTCCTCTCTCATCACGTACTCTCTGGAAGAAAACAAGAGGATTGCTGATTCTCCAACGGGCATAAGTGTCAACCCAGATGTATTTTTTATCTTTTGTGGGAATTTCGTTGGCATCTCCGTCCCATTCCAGCCACCGCTTCTCAAAGTAATTGGTTTTTTGGATAAAAGGAATTTTTATATGTAATCCCGGCTTTGTGATGGCATCCCCGATAGGCTCCCCGAATTGAGTGATAATCACCTGTTTATACTCAGACACGGTATAGAAAGAATTGAGGAGGACGATAAGAACGATAAAAACCGCAATTCCAATTAGTAAGTTTATTGTTGGTTTATTCATTTTTTCACCTCCTCTCCTAAATTCAGCAGGGGTAAGATGTTTTTCATCTTCTCGTCAAAAATGATTTTTTTGCTGATTTTGGGAAGAATTACATTAATAGCTTCAAGGTAAAGACGCTTTCGAGTCACTAAAGGAGCTCGTGCATATTCCCTGTAAATGGCAGTGAATCGACTGGCATCTCCCTGAGCATTATTAACTCGCTCCATGGCGTAACCTTCAGCAACCATTATCATCTGTTCAGCTTCTCCAGTTGCTTTAGGTATTTCCTTATTGTATTCGGCTTTGGCTTCATTGATTTTTCTTTCTTTTTCCTGAAGTGCCTCGTTGACGTCGTTAAAGGACGCCTTGACAGGTTCAGGAGGATTGGAGTCCTGGAGAATGAGCTGGTTGACTTCAATGCCTATTTCGTAGAGGTCGCAAAGATTTTGAAGTTCCTCCTTTGCTTCTATTGCAATTCTGGTTCTTCCTACTGTGATTACTTCATCCACCGAACTGTCGCCGACAATTTTTTTCACGACAGCTTCATTCATATAGCGGAAGGTGCTGTCTACATCTCTTATTTTGAACAGGTATTTGTAGGGATCATTAATTTTATACTGGACGATCCATTCTACAACTGCCACATTTAAATCGCCTGTAAGCATTACGGCTTCTCTCGCTGTTTCAGGTGTCACTCTGTATTGGGTCCTTATTCCTGGCAGTTCCGTTCGGAAGCCAAACTCCATTTTCAACTGCCTTTGAACAGGGACTTTATCCAATGACTCGATTCCTAAGGGGTACTTGAAATGAAGACCTGGATCTGTAGTCCTTACAAATTTACCGAATCGTAGGACAACTCCCATTTCTTCTGGCCCTATCTGGTAAACAGAAGTAGCGAGAAGGATAATGACGACAACTGCAGCGACAATTATTTTGATGACTCCTGGACTAATTTTGGGTAACTTAAAATCCAAAGATGGAAAATCACCTCTCATAGATACCTCCTTTGATTGGATTAGGTGCGGTCATGATAGCACAATTAAAGTTTGATGGAAAGAAATAAAGAAACTGAACCGAATATTTCAGCTAGAAAATGGGGACAGGCCCCATTTTTTCCAGTTCCAATTTTTCATTTTTTGCTTCGCATTGTGCACTTTGTATGTTGAGCTAGGTTCCATGCGCGAGCGAGCTAATTGTATTTTCTAGCTTTGAGAGAGATGTCTGATGTATATCTATTTTAAAAGATTCCAGGGTCTTTATAGTTTTTAAGCCACCTCCTGTGGCGACAAGTACAATCTGGTCATTGACTTCGAATTTTTCCTTCTCTGAGAGTTTCAGCAGTCCGGCCAGCACAGTGGATGAAGCTGGCTGGCAGAAGATTCCTTCAAGTTCAGCCAGCATTTTTTGGGCATTGAGAATTTCTTCATCAGAGACATCGAGTATTTTCCCTTTATTTTCCTGGATCAGTTTGAGCACCATATTTCCTCCGGGAGGATCAGGATTGGCTATGGAATGGGCGATTGTATTTGCTTTATTTATTCTTTTTACTTTTAATTTCCCAGTAGTATAAGCCTGTGCAATAGGTGAACAACCCCGCGCCTGTACTCCTATAAAAGTAGGAAATTTTTGGATGATGCCTTCCTTTTTCAGGTCAAGAAAAGCTCTCACAAGCCCGGTGATATGCCCCCCAGAACTTACTGGGACAAAGATGAACTTGGGAATCCTTTTTTCTAATTGGAGAAAAATCTCGAATCCTGTGACTTTATACCCCTCTATACGAAAAGGGTCCATGGAATTCATAAAATATATGTTGTGCTTCCTGCCGTAGGCAAAACTTTTATAAAAAAGCTGGCCGTAATCTCCTTTGACTTTAACAAGGACAGGATTATATATACCCGCTGCAAGCAATTTCTCAAGGGAGGTTTCTTCTTTGAGGAGGACAAAAGTTTTTAAACCGGCCCTGGCACCATAAGCTGCGGTCGAAGAAGCCATGTTTCCAGTGGAAACAGTTCCTATTTTTTCAATTCCCAAGGATACAGCTTTTTGAATGGCGACAGCTGTTCCTCTGTCTTTAAAGCTGGAAGTGGGATTGACGGTTTCATTTTTTAAAAAAACTGGAGGCAGGTTGAGGTTATCCATAAGCCGGTTAAGCCTGATAAGGGGTGTGTTTCCCTCTTTTAAGCTGAGGTCCAGGTTGATCTTTGATAACGGGAGAAAATCAATAAATTTTTCCAGGGGAGATGCCTTTCCTGGATAAAATGTTCTTTTTTTCTGTGGGGCAGGGCAGAGCATTGGCTCATTACACTCGGGACAGAATGGGGAAAAAATATCTAAAAGGTATTCTTTCTTACAAAAGATACATTCAAGCTTTTCCATTTCTTATCACTTTTTCTAAATTTTGATATATCACATGCCAAAAATATTCTATCGTACATTTTATTTATATATTTTAATTTAGACAAGCCTTCATGTGCTTATTTGCAGAATAGGTTTTAGTTTTTATGAATAGTTCAGGTGGACGTGGATTATTCACGAGTTGAGATTGCTGCAGATGCGAGGCACAGGGTATGAAGCTGTGGTCTTCCACCGCGAATGCCCTGTAATGATGCAGATGTGGTGATATCGACTCGCCCGAAGGGGAAAAAATGCCGACATAAGGTTAAAATGAGTACATTGGAGAAGGCTTGAATATTAATTTTGATAAAAATCGAAGTGATGAGCTCGTATCATAGAGAATAAAAAATAGTGTCGGCAGTTTTTATGAATAGTTTACATAATGTTATACACAGGCTATTAAACAGGAATTGCGTTTGAATATTTGAGTAAACAAATGTAAAATTTAGCCTCGAAAGGTTTCCCCAAAAAATGAGAAATGATGAGTTTTTTATGCGACAGGCTCTGGTTGAAGCAAATAAGTCATTGGGAAAGGGAGAAGTGCCTGTTGGAGCGGTTTTGATTTCAGGGAATAAAGTTTTAAGTCGTGCTTTTAATGAACCGATTAGAAGGAATGATCCTACTGCCCATGCTGAAATAATTGCTCTTAGAAAGGCTTGTTTGAAGAGGAGAAATTACAGGCTTCCTGATTGTGACCTCTATGTCACCCTGGAGCCATGTGTGATGTGTATAGGTGCTGCAGTTCACGCTAGAATCAGGAGATTGGTTTTTGGTGCATATGATCCAAAAAGTGGAGCTGTTGAGTCTGTCATGAATTTTCCTTTTGAGAAGATGAATCACCGGATTGAAACTAAAGGTGGTGTTTTGGCTGATGAATGCAGCAGGATTTTAAAGGATTTTTTTTCAATAAAGAGGGCATCAAAGAAGTAGTCATTCCAGTGGAGTCAGATCAGCTGAGAGTATTTAAACAATAGAAAAAGGAGAGGTGGCCGAGTGGTTGAAGGCGGCGGTCTCGAAAACCGCTATCCTGAGTAATCGGGATCGTGGGTTCGAATCCCACCCTCTCCGCCAGTGACACCTATTGATAAGAATTTCCTTTTGGCGCTTTTAACAAATCCCTCGTTTATGTCTTCAATTTTGAATTCTTATAAATTATAATATAAACATCACGGACTTAAAGGGAGGGAAACGTGAAAAAACTTCCATCAATACTTGCTTTGTTTATAATTGTTTTTATTTCTTTCTTTATTTTTTCTTATTCATTCCCTGTTGAAAAGATAAAAATCAAGATCGAAAACGGTGTTCAAGTTGTGTATAACCCAAAAAATCCAGCTCCTCCACCCGGGACACCAGAGAAAATAATAATAAAAGAAGACCTGTGTATCGGAGACGAGGAAGAAATAGAGGATTTTATGTTTTCCCAGATAAGATCTGTACAGGTTGATGAGGAAGAAAATATTTATGTTTTAGATTCAAAAGAAATCTGTATCAAGGTTTTTGATAAAAATGGAAAACATATTAGAACATTCGGGAAAAAGGGGCAGGGCCCAGGAGAGATCCAAATGCCGATGCGGATGTATTTGGTCGCGGGAAAGGAAATCATGATCTATGACTATGCCAACAACCGGCTTTCATTTTATTCTCTGGATGGAAAATGTCTCAGGGAGATTTCAGCTGGGAAATATAGATTCTCAAGAACAATTCCTGATTCTAAAGGAAATATCATAACACAGATCTCGATTCCGGGAGAAAAGACTGTGACTGAAATAAGAAAATTTGATCGGGACCTCAATCCTATCATTACGATTGAGACTATAGAAGAAGAAATGACTCCTTATGTTATTAACATGATGAGAACTGTTCTTAATATTCGGGTGATGAAAAATGATAATATAGTGTGGGGAATGTCCTCAAAATATGAAATATTTGTTGTCAGCCCTGAGGGAAAGACATTACGAAAAATAGTTAAGGATTACACTCCAATAAAAATATCAAATGCGGAAAAAGAAAAAATGATTAAAGGCACGAACGTTCCCTCTGAGTTTAAGCTGAAATTTCCAAAGAATTACAATCCTTTTTATTTTTTTATCCCCGGGGATGAAGGGAGAATATATGTCAGAACGTATGAGAAAGATAAGGAAGGAAATTTTTACTACGATGTTTTTGATCCTGAGGGAAGATATATTGCGAAATTTTCTCTTCCAGAGATTGAATTTCTCTATGTTGTAAAGAAAAACAAGATGTATACAATGATTTGGGAAGATGAGGAAGGAATCCCGCTAGTAAAGAGATATAGTATGGTATGGAAATAATAGCAGCCTCAATTTTGTCCGGACTTTTGAATCCAGATAAAATCAATGCCGATTGCAGGCTTTTTAATTCCCGGTTCTGCGCCTTCAAATTTTAAAGTCAGTGTATGTTTCCCCGGCTTAAGCTCCATGGGTGGAAGTGTAAAATTTCGCAGCAGTGTGCGAAAAGGTCGGTAAAGATTTATAATCTCTTTTTTATTAGCTAAAGTTGTGGGCTTATTGTCCACCAGGATGGAGATCTTTCCGGAGTAAGGAGTAAGAGCTGCGGCAATATGAATCCGTTTTTCCCCTTTTTCTTTAGCCCTGAAAATAAAAGTTAAGCTTTCTCCTTTTTTTGGGGGATTCCAGACCAGAAGTTTTCCACCGGCCCATAATCTTCCTTTTTCATATCGTGTGTGAAGTTTGCTTTTTACGATTTTTTCTGCGTTGTAAAAAACAGAATTCCGTGCACCCATTCTGGAGGCTGGCTGCCAGTTTTCAGGAAGCTGTAAGTGGCGAAGATCCTCAGGCATAATCGCCAGATGGTCGTCTGTCAAGCCCGGCCGTGCGTAATGATATCCAATTCGAGCATAGGACAATCCCGGTGTTCTTTCATGGCTGTAGAGTTCTAAAAAAAAGCGGATATTGTTTTGAAACGGCAGGGGATCCAGAATATGCCAGCGGAAATTGGTGACAAATCCCCGGTTTCCCGGGCCGTCGTTACGGGGTTGCCCGCAGTAGGGGAAATAAAAAATATCGGGGGAGGACCACGAATAGTTATAATAATCTTCAGAACCGGTGCCAAATATTGAAGGAACCTTATCGTCATCGACAAAGATTTTTTCATCTCCCTCTCCCCACCAGTTTCCATAGGGAGTGGGTACATTATTGGGGTTTAAGATGTAGGAAGAGGTGCCCACATAGAGCCCTTTGCCATTAGCCAGGAGAAATGGGAGATCCTGGACCGCTTTGTTAGAGGCAATTAAATTGTGATTGGTGCGCCATCGGGCACGGAAATGCATAGACCGCTTTTCATCCCAGGTGAATGCCATAGGCAGTACAAATCCTTTAATTTTAACTGTCTGGTCACCATGGTTTTCGATCCTCATCTTAAAAGTTTTTTTAAACGGCATTACATACCGGCAGATCATGGTGCCGTCAGGATTTACGGTGAACGGCAGCGATTGATAAGGATTTATACCAGGAGCAGCGCCAAAAAAATCACCCACTGGTGTCTGAACCTGTCCCCAGGGATAGTCATCACAGAGAATATGTAGTAATGTCTGCCGCAGGGCTTTATCCATATTGTCAGCTTTGAGCTGAAGGGATAATACCTCTATAGCCTTGGGCCCATCTAAGGATAGAATCTCTGTTTGTTTAGAGGGATCCAAAGTCGATTCGAAGGGCACTGCAGGTTCTTTGGAATGAGGCGCCAGATTCTGGTCTGGATCATAGAGTGCCTCGGTCACCCGGTTGATAACATCACTGTAGGTGGATAGGTCTTCAGGTGAGAAAGAGATGATCTTTGTGCCAGGCTCATACAGACGTACCTGGACCTGGTAGAAATGGATAGTCTGCAGATTGCCTATCCAGACCAGGCGCATACTTTTTGCAAAGGGGATTGGTGCATAGGCTGCATCGCGCTGGTATATTGTTTTCTTTAAACGATCTAAATTCAGTTTGTTTACATCAGGAAAGCTGTCATAGACACGGTGAAAAAAATCATTAGCCGGTCCATCGTACAAAGGAGTGAGTTGCCCATCAATAAATAACTGAATTTTCCCGGATATAGCAGCGCTCCACAGTCTGACAATCGCACCAGGTCCTTTAACATCGGAAATCAGATATTCGCCAATGCCATCTTCATCCGGCTCTTTGAGTATTTTTTGAAAATTGGGTATTGGCTCTTTACCGAAACCATCGGAGTTAGCAAACCAGTCTTGTCCGCCAGGAAGATTACTTCGGCGGTCAAACGAGGAGTATTGCATGGTGCGAAATGAGGGATCGGGAAAGTTGGCCAGCTTGACCAGATCGATCATCTCCTCGAAAAGAGTTCCGGTGGTTATTGCTTCTTTTTCAAGAGATAGTGTTCCGCATGAGATAAAACTGAGGATAAGCAGAATAATAAAAACAAAGAAGCAGTTCTTTTGCATAGTAAACCTCCAAATACTCATTTTTACTATAAATATTGGCATTCTGATACTAAACATCTTCCACAGATCATCCTTAATCTATAGTTTTTTTTCTTATTTCGCAATTGACCATCCTGGATTATTCATAAAAACTGCCGACACTATTTTTTATTTTCGATAATATAACCCTGTTAGGTTGATTTTCCCCTCAAAATTAACATTAAAACCTTCTCCAGTGAGCCCACTTTAACCTTATGTCGGCATTTTTTAATGTCACATTTTGTGACATGTCACACTTTTATAATTTGTTTGAATTGAATGAATTAGGGTAGATGTTAAGAAAAACTGTGACATTTGTTATCAATTTTTCCATATTCACTTTTTATTTATTAATAATAATCTATTTTATTTCAATGAGTTAGAGATTTTTGACCCGCTTGGCACGAAATTTGTACTTTGTTTAGTTTAATAAAACAAATTATATGGAGGTTATTGAAGCATGAAAATTTATGGAAAAAGAATTCTATTCACTTTATTTATGGTTTTGATTATTTTTTTAACTCACGCGGATTCAGATTCCGTAAAGACAGGTAGAAAATTTTTAAATAAGAGATTTCTCTTAATAATTGATTTTGGTTATCTTAGTTGTCCTCTTTGTGTGCAGTCTCTCTCTGAATTTACAGGGATGATTAATAAAAGAGGTCTTGAAAAATCAATTCTTGGGATTTTGACCTTTGAGAGAGAGGGGGATGAATCAGGTTTTGAAAAATACATTAAGATCATGGAAAAGCGATTGAGAGGATTTATAATTGGCAATAAAATAAAATTTCCGATTATTTTAGATAGATATGGCGTTTTTAAAAACTTCAGCAAGAATTCTACAACCTTAATTTTTTTTAATTATAGAAGTAAAACAATCAAAAAGTACATATTTCCCTTGAACAAAGTGCAAATCAAAGAAATTTTTCAAGAAGAATAATATATATTAATCCATGGTTTCTTAATAAGAGGGCTTGATAAATCAATCCTCTACGTTTCCTGGAAAGCTGACCCATTCATTTTAGCTTTGCCTTGACAGTCCATTTTAATAAGTTGACTCAATAGATAAAAAGAGTTAAATTTTTAAACCCAGTATCAGTGTTAAAAAATTTTTAGTAGCACAATTTTAAAAGTACCCTAAATGGAGAATTCATCATGAATAAAAGAATAACTAAGATTTTTTGTATTCTGATCATCTTGTCCTTTCTTGTTTACACGCCACTTGCCGCCAAGAAAGATCCTAAGAAAGTAAACCTGAAAGGTCTTGAAAAATTTATTAACAAAACAATGGAAGAGTGGAAAGTCCCGGGTCTTGGTATATCTATTCTAAAGGATGGAAATGTTGTCTTTTCTCAGGGATTTGGCCTTCGGGATGTAAAGCGCAGCATGCCGGTGACTCCCAGGACTCTTTTTGCCATTGGTTCTTGTACAAAAGCTTTTACGGCAGTAACCATGGGTATCCTGGTTGATGAAGGAAAACTGGGTTGGGATACGCCTGTAAAAGAGTATCTTCCCACTTTCAAGCTCAAGGATCCTTTTGCAACAGAAAAGATGACTCCCCGCGATTTAGTCTGTCATAGATCCGGCCTTCCCCGTCATGACTCAATGTGGTACAACTCATCGGCATCGCGGAAAGAACTTTTTGACCGTTTGCAGTATCTAGAACCGAGCAAGGATTTTCGCACAACCTACCAGTATCAAAACCTCATGTTTATGACCGCAGGCTATATGGTGGGGAAAATTGCAGGTGAGAGCTGGGAAAGGCTTGTCCGGAACCGGATTATTGTGCCTTTGGGTATGAATAACAGTAATTTTTCAGTGAATGATTCCCAGAAGGACATAGATTTTGCCCTCCCATACATGGAGAAAGACGATAAGATTATAGAAATTCCCTTTCGTAACATAGATACGGTTGGACCAGCCGGTTCGATCAATTCCAGCGTCACGGATATGGCGAACTGGCTTTATCTAAATTTAAATAAAGGTAAATTGGGTGAGCAGCAGATCATATCAGAGGCCAGTCTTAAGGAAATTCATTCTCCTCAAATGATCAGTTCAAAATCCTATAAGTATGATGAAACGTTTTACTCAACCTATGGAATGGGATGGGGAATAACAGCTTACAGAGGCCATCTCAAGCTTCAACACGGTGGAGGGATCGATGGTTTTACAGCTCTGGTCACTTTTATGCCCCGGGATAACATCGGAATTGTTATCCTTACTAATAAGAGCGGAACCCCCCTTCCATCGATTATTGCTAACAATGTTTATGACCGTCTGCTCGGGCTTAAGCAGATTGACTGGAATAAACGCATCAGGGACGAGGTGGATAAAGCAAAAGAGGAGGCTGAGAAAGCAAAAAAGGAAAAGGATAAAGACCAAAAGCTGAATACCAAGCCATCCCATCCTCTAGAAGATTATGCCGGCGACTATGAACATCCAGGATATGGAATTATTTCTGTAAAAAAAGAAGGTGATTTATTAAAAGCCGAATACAATTCCATCCCTTTTACCTTGAAACATTACCACTATGATGTTTTTGAATTCAATAATGAACTTTTAGATATGAGCACAAAAGCTTCATTTTTCACAGACCTAAAAGGAAACATAGGGAGTCTAACTATTCAGCTGGAGCCGGCAGTCAAAGAGAGTATATTTACAAGATTGCCTGAGAAAGCGATGATGGAGAAAAGCTTTCTGGAAAAATTCGCAGGAGAATATGTGCTTGGAGAAGTGACGGCAACTGTCTTTATAAAAGGGGAGAATACTCTTTATCTCGTTGTTCCAGGACAGCCGGAATACGAGTTAGTTCCCTATAAAGGGACAACATTTAATTTTAAGGATTTAGCAGGTTTCAGCATCGAATTCGTAATGGATGAATCTGGAGCTGTTATAGAAGCTAAAATAACTCAGCCTAACGGTGTCTTTACTGCCAAGAAGAAGTAATTTTACTATAGTTTTTTATTTCTTTTTCTCGGTGTTTTAGTTTATGCAATAAAATCGGAGAGGTGTCCGAGTGGCTTAAGGAGCACGCTTGGAAAGCGTGTGTGCGGCTAGACGTCGTACCGTGGGTTCGAATCCCACCCTCTCCGCCAATATTCATGAATTGAGGATATTGTTAGATAAACTGAGAGTGCTCAAGGTGAGAGGAGAAGGAATGGATACTAAAGATTTTATTGTTTTAGAAGATTTATACGGAGCCCACAATTATCACCCTTTGGATATTGTTATCACCAGGGGAAAAGGCATCTGGGTCTGGGATGTGGAAGGTAAAAAATACCTTGATTTTCTAAGTGCTTATTCAGCAGTCAACCATGGCCATTGCCATCCTCGAATCATAAAAATCCTGGAAAACCAGGCGAAAAACCTGACACTGACCTCTCGCGCTTTTCGGAATGACCAGTGGCCCTTCTTAGCTAAAGAACTCTGTGAATTAGCCGGCTATGAGATGGTGCTTCCCATGAATTCTGGAGCTGAAGCAGTGGAAACTGCTATAAAAGCAGCTCGAAAATGGGCTTATCAGAAAAAAGGAGTTCCCCGGGATAAAGCAGAAATCATTGCCTGCTCTAACAATTTCCATGGACGTACTGTGACCATTATAAGTTTTACCACCGAACCTTTATACAGAAAAGATTTTGGCCCTTTCACCCCAGGATTTGTTATAGTTCCCTACGGTGACCTCAGAGCTCTTGAAGCAGCGATTAATCCGAATACAGCAGCTTTCCTGGTTGAGCCTATTCAGGCTGAGGCTGGGATTATTATGCCTCCTGAGGGCTACCTGAAAGAAGCCAAAAAAATCTGCGAGAGTAATAACATTCTGTTTATTGCTGATGAAATTCAGACCGGACTGGGTCGAACAGGAAAGCTTTTAGCATGTGAACATGAAGAAGTAAAACCGGATATCCTTGTAATTGGCAAATCTCTTGGTGGGGGCTGTTATGTCATCTCCGCCGTTCTTTCTCCCCGGGAAATCCTGGGGCTTTTTAAGCCAGGCGAACACGGATCTACATTTGGTGCAAATCCGTTGGCTTGTGCTGTGGCGCGTGAAGCCTTGCGAGTGCTTAAGGAAGAAAAAATGGTGGAAAACTCTGCTGAGCAGGGGAAATATTTCTTGGAGAAGCTAAAAACACTAAAGAGCAGACACATCAAAGAAATCAGGGGAAAAGGCTTACTCATCGGGATAGAGTTAGAACCAGAAGCCGGAGGAGCAAGACGCTTTTGCGAGGCTTTAAAAAAAGAAGGACTCCTGTGTAAAGAAACTCATGAAAATGTAATCAGGTTTGCGCCTCCTTTAATTATCAGTCAGAAAGATCTTAATTGGGCTTTCAAGCGAATCCAACAGGTCTTTAAACAAGCTGAATAACCGTGCTGAAGTGTGCAAGCTGAAGTAAAAGCATTTTTTTCTACACGGAATATCTTTTTATGATCTCTTCGGGGATAATTTCAGATTTTCCAGTTTTTGCATTTATGAGAACATAGACAAAGTACCCTTCTGCGGCAATTATTTCCGTCTCTTTTTTCAAGATTTGAAAGCCAACCTTCACACTTTTTTCCTTAATTTCTTCCACCCACGTTCTGACAATAATAGTATCTCCTAAATAGAGAGGTCTATTGAATTCAAAGTTGGCGGATTTAGTTGCCCAGGAGTATCCTCTATCAAAAAATTCTTCCATAGGCATTTTGTAACATCTTTTCATCTGGTCCCAGCGTGCGATATCCCCGTTTTTGTTATTTCTTTATTATCAGCTATTTACTTTAAAAATCAATAAGTTAGATAGATTTTGCTTTAATATGGTTTAGCACGGTTTCGCATGTTTTTTTATGGTTTTGGTCATTATATGGTCATAATTAAAAAAGGCGACAGATAGTTTTTTTTGTTCTATTCCATTTAATTATTTCTTTTGTTTCAAGAAAATCCAGAGCCGGAAGCAATTCAGACTTTTTCTTAGTAAAGGCTCTTTGCAAATCTCTTTCTTTAGACACTTTGCCATCACTTAAATAATTGTAAGTTTTTAATATAAGTTTGCTCATATTTATTATTTTCTTATCAAAACCATCATAGAACTCATGAGGATTAAAAAATGGATCATAGCACTTTTCATTTTTATTATATTTTTTATAGCTTTTAAAGAAGGGCTTTAATTCATTTTTGAGCCGGTCCCTCTTAACACTACTTCTCCAACGTCTCAAAAAATTGTAATCATTTTTTTCTAAATAAAGTTTATTAAGATCGATCTTCTTTTCATACCTGTAAAAAATCCCATATTGTTCAGGTCTATCGCCATATTCTTTATAAAATAATCTCTTATAATGCGAGTGCTTTTTCTCTGGTATTATTTTAAAAAATAAATCTAAAATGTATTTCCACTTGCGCATCATATCTTTATTTAATAGAGGTTGACCTTTATAGTAACCAGGTTCCTTTGGTAAAAGTAAGATTTTATTTTTATTTTTAACAGTTGAAATTACATGGGATAACCAGTATAGGAGAAAGTAATCTTTAGAAATTTTTATTTTTTTTGCCCGTCTTAGAAAAAAATATAAACAAGGGATATCAAAACAACTTTCCCAGTCTGGGCAGATTTTACCATCAATTAGTGCCTGGTATTGATTTTTTAATTCATGAAGATTTTCAAGAAGTATCTCATATTTTTCTTTTAACTCATTTTCATTGTCAGAGTTTTTCACGTTTTTCGCAGCCACTATCTTCTCAATTATTATTGTGATTATAATTATTATACCACAGATTGAAAATAAAATCGGAGGTACACTATGAACCTTCTTAAAGAAAAAAGAAAAGAAAAACGATTTCGCCTCGTGGATCTCGCTGAAAAATCGGGAGTTAGCATTACTTGGATCTGGACCCTTGAGCAGGGATACAAACGGGGAGTTTCAAGAGAAATAAAGAAGAAAATAGCCAAGGCTTTGGATTCTCCGTTAGAGGACCTTTTCCCGGAAGCCTAAAGTGGAGAAGAAGCTCCTTTCTTTGAGAGAAGCTGGGCAATATCTTAATGTCTCACAAAGTTTGCTCTATAAACTTGTAGAGACAAAACAGATCCCGCACTTAAGGATTGGGCGAAAAATTTTGTTTGATCTCAAAAAACTTGAGCGATTCATCGAGCTGAATTCTATCGAGGTCCAGGATTGGAGCGAGAAGGTCGAGGAGCTGTTCAAGTGAGTCGAAAGCGAAAAGGCGGCGGCCTGCAGCACGTGGGGATCGAGCGCCGGACACTGAAAGAGGAACACTGGCGAGGGCTGAGCGCAACAGCAAAGATATTCTATATCCACTTGAAGGGTCACTATAACGGCGGCAATAATGGAGAGATCAAG
>JADHWO010000030.1 GCA_016783445.1 Candidatus Aminicenantota bacterium | reverse complement strand
AAATCATGACGGAGCAAGAAAGCAAGTTGTCATTCCTGCGGAAGCAGGAATCCAGAAGAATAAAAAAATATTTTATAATAGACTGGATTCCTGCTTCCGCAGGAATGACGAAAGGATAGAAAGACTTTTCATCAACTAATTGGGAGATGAACCTAAAATAATTAAAAGGTGGGTTTGATGAATCAAACCCCTACAAAACAAGGACTGCTATTATTTTAGTAGCAATGTCAAATGTTGAGACGCGACCCCTTTTTTTTTACTCAATCTTCTCTTCCTCTTCTTTCAGGAGAGACCAAATGTCGTGGGAAGACTCGGCCTTTTTTGATAATTCAACAAAGTCGGTTTCTTTAACCATCCGACAAATATGGGCAAGCAATCGGAGTTGAAATCCGGGATTATCCTTGCTCCCTAAAAGGAGAAGTATAATATAAGTAGGCATTTGGTCAACAGATTCAAAATTAACGCCGTCTTTTATGAGGGCCAGAGCAAGAATGGGCTCGTCGATATTTTCTATTAAAGCATGGGGCACGGCTATTCCTTTCTCCAAGCCCGTACTACCCAAGCTTTCTCTTTTTAAAAGCTCTTCAAGAATGACTTTTTCTTTAGTAATCAATCCTCGCTTTTTTAGAGCCGTAACAAATTTTTCAAGAACATCTCTTTTTTCTCCCGGCTCTAAATCGAGGAAAATATAATCTTCTTTTAGAAATGTATGGACTTTCATTTTAACTTCTACTTCATTCCCTTTATACTTCTAATCGCTTCCTTGTTCAAGGCTTATATTATTTTTTGGTTGTTGTTTTGAGAGTTAAAGTTCCTGCGGATTCCGCCTCAATATTTTCGGTATCAAAGAGCATTGGATGGTACTGGCCTTCAAGCCATAGAGGAATCTGATTATCATAAAAGCGGCTCATAAAGTATCCACTCTGGCCAGAAGTGAGAACACAAATTGAATTATTTAAATCGGATAAATCAATGATTTGACGGAAGGAAGCCCCATGGGTTGTTCCATATCCTGTAGAGAAAGAAGCCCTTATACAGTTAGAATCGCCGTTGATCGGGTAAGGGCCTCGATTGAAAAACTTAAAAAGAGGAACTCCGCCTAAGGCATGGCGGAAATGAATAGAATGCATTTTTTTCCAATCCCAGTTTTCTGGATCTCCATAATTTTCTCCCAGCCACTCAAAGGCCCTCTCCAAGCTGATCCTAACAATATCCTCTCTTGTTTCAACAGGTGATGTATCTTTTTTATCAAACCAGGGAGAAAGGGGATTAGAAAGAATTCTAAGAAGTCCCGCTTCCTTGCGCCTAAAAAGTGAATCAAATTTTTCAAAATCTTCCCCAAGTTCATCCTTAAACACTTCCTCATGGAAATAATCCATAAAAACCTTAAAAAGAGCAGGTTCCTTTCCAGAGGTCATTATCAAATTCCAGTCATTCAGCATATTTAAGGCTTCTTTTAAGTTTCCCTCCGCTTCCTTTATTTCTCTGAGAAAAGGGAGAAGGAGTTCTCCTTTTTTGGTAAATATATCATTTTGTATCTTCTTAAGGGATTCAATACTGTGTTTCTCTCTTTTCAGGAGCAGCTCCCTGATTCTTTCGGCCCGGAAGGGAGCCTCCCAGTCAAAACTCACATAATGGGCAAAATTGTCCGGGATGATTTTATTATTAGCCGTGACAATAAAGCCTTCATCTGGATTAAAAAGGCTGGGTTTCTCTTTTTCTTTAAGAAATCCCTGCCAGCTGCCTTCCTCTTTCCAGCCGGGAAAAGGGTATAGAGCTGCCGTTTCTGTTCTTAAAGGAATTTTTCCATTCAAATAGTAACCAATATTTCCTTCTTTATCTGCATAAACAAAATTCTCTGCAGGAGCATCTAACAACTCTAAAGCAGCTAAAAATTCCTGCCAATTTTGAGCTCTGTTGATAAGGTAGAATGACTCCATAGCTCTGCCGCCTTCATAGATAGTCCAGCTCAAGGAGAGAGGATTCTGGCTTTTGATTATAGAAGGAGAAACAATGGGGCCGCGTACTGTCCAGCTTATATCTAAACTCTCAGGATTTTTCTCTCCCTTGATCCTGATTTTTTCTGTTTTCTTTAAAAGTGGTTTCCATTCTCCCTTATCCAGATACATATTCTTGGAAGAGTTTAATTTCTCAATATAGAGGTCCTGAACATCTGCTCCTGAATTAGTTATCCCCCAGGCGATGGATTCATTATGGCCGATTATGACAAAGGGGACTCCGGGAAAGGAGACACCAATAGCATTAAATCCAGGGCAAACTATATGAATTTCGTACCATATCGGAGGGAGACTGATTTCAAGATGAGGATCATTGGCTAAGAGAGGTTTTCCGGACTCAGTACGGCTCCCCGATAAAACCCAATTGTTGCTCCCCTGGAAAGGAAGATCAGACAACTCAGACAAAAATCCATCCTCTGTTTCAGAAGGAGGAACAGCGATTCCTTCTTCCAATATCTGGAGCGCTTTTTGAGCTCCGAGCTTTTTTACTAATCTCCCTCGGATTGCCTCGCTTTTATAATCTGCGCAGAGAAGCAATGCCATGACTTCTTTGATGACAAGAGAATCCAAAGGACTCCACGGTTGAGGTCTGTGCCGTAAAAGCAAGAATTCAGGGGGCCAATCGAATTTTCGAGAACTCATCCAAGAATTGACACCATCGGAGTATGAATTAATCAGATTTCTCATTTTGGATGAGAGCTTCTCAAAATCTTTAATGGCTGCCTCTTTAAGACCCAGATTCCTCATGAACCTGTCTCTTTCCAGTGTCCTTTTTCCAAATATTTCAGAAAGCTTCCCAAAACCGGCTCTTCTGGTGAGCTCCATTTGCCACATTCTTTCCCTCGCATGCATATAACCGCAGGCAAAAAAGAGGTCTTTTTCATTCTGGGCAAAAACATGAGGAACTCCCCATTCATCTATGATTATTTTGACTTCCTCTGTTATTCCTTTTAAAGAGATCTTACCTTTTATCCCGGGATTTGAGCTGTAGAAATTAATCAGGAGGAAAAGAAAAAAACCTAACAGAATAAAAAATGCAGAAAAGACAAAAAGCTTAATAAATTTTTTCATTAAGTATTGGAGTGATCCTGGGAACTTTTATCTGCATTGAAGACCTCATCAGCTCTTTTTAAAATCTGATCGGAAAACCCGACTCCTTGCTTTTCTGCGGCTTTTAAGTTCAGGTGCATCCTTACTTTGCTCATATATTGAATAGGAATGTTGGCAGGACTCTCACCGTTTTTAATCCTCAGAGCAATTTCTCCTGTTTTTTGACCCATCTCAAAAAAATCCCACCCTAAGGCTGCACAAGCTCCGCTATGAGTCGAGAGAAGAAAACCGCCAAAAAGAGGCATAATATTTTCTTCCGCTACATTCCCTAAAGCTTGGAAGGAAGCATTGATTGTGTTATCTGAAATTTGATAAATAGCATCGATTTTCTTATTGATTAAAACTTGAGCAGAGTGAAGGACCTGGCTTTTATTTGCAATAGGAACATCCACCATTTCTAAATCCAGTTCCCTGGCTCTATCTCTGGCTAATTCAAAATAAAACTGTGAATTAATCTCTGCCGGCGTCCATAAAGTTCCGAGTCTTTTCGCACCAGGCAGTATTTCCTTAATAAATTCTAAACTCTCTTTAATGGGGCCTCTTGAGCAAACTCCTGTTACAGTGCTCAGATGGTCGTCGGCAGATTTCCCGGCACCAGCAATGTAAGGATCAGCTACAGAAGAAAATATAATGGGAATTTCATGAGTTGCTATCAGAGCAGCCTGGAGGCACGGAGTAGAAAGAGCAACAATCATATCAACTTTCTCAGTGACAAATTCCTGTGCAATCTGCTGGACTTCCCGAATATTCCCTTTGCCGTTTTTAATATTCAGTCGAATGTTCTCCCCATCTCTTAATCCACTATTTTCTAAAGCACTAATAAAACCTTTTCTGACCTCATCGAGGTGAGGAGCATCATTAACCTGAAAAATGCCTATGGTATAAAGGTCTTCATGTTGTTTACTGCAAGCAAAAAGAAAGATTAAGGATAACAAAAAAAGAATTAAGACTTTTCTCATTTATATATTCCTCAATTTATCCTAAACATAATAATCAAAAAATATCTCTTGAGCAATCTTTTTTCTCTTTTTTCTTTTGGCTCATTCATTTAAAATAAATCCTTATGGCACATTATTTTATTGGCACGGCTGGCTGGAGCTACAAAGACTGGGAAGGCATTGTATACCCTGTAAAAAAAGCTCAAGGATTTCATCCTCTTATATTCTTAGCACAGTACATCAACATTATTGAAATAAACAGCACATTTTACAGGCCGCCTGTAATCCAAATCTCTTTATCATGGATAAAAAAAGTAAATAACTATCCGGACTTTCTTTTCTCAATCAAACTCCATCAGATCTTCACCCATAAGAGAAAAGGATTTACACAAAAAGAAGTGGATAATTTCAAACTCGGTATCGAACCTATTTGTGTAAATAACAGGCTGGCTTCTATTCTGATGCAATTTCCCTGGTCTTTTATCAACAAAGTTTCAAACAAAGACTATTTGATCAGCTTATTCAAGCATTTCTCTGATTATCCATTAGCTTTAGAAGTAAGACATTCATCCTGGGATAATTCTGATTTCTATAAACTTCTTTCTGAATACAACGTGTGCTTCTGCAACATTGACCAGCCAATATTCCGAAATTCAATCCAACCCAGCTCTACCACTACAAATCCCCAATTTTCCTACGTCAGACTTCACGGACGGAATTACAAGAATTGGTTTAAAAATGATGCTGGACGGGATGAGCGATACAATTATCTCTACACAAAGGATGAACTCGGAGACTGGATCAAAAGAATAAAAGACCTGGGTAATAAAAGCAGCAAAGTCCTTGTCATCACCAATAACCATTATAGAGGACAAGCACTCGCAAATGCTCTTCAAATCAAAAATCTGATTACAAATGAAAAATTAGAGATTCCCTATCCTCTTCTCGAACAATACCCTGATCTTAAAGAGATAGTAAAAAAAATAAAGAACGGACAGCTCGGTCTATTCGAAGAAAAATAAAAGAAACTTTTTATGTATAAATTACGTATTAGCTACTGAACATGGATTATTCATGTGAAATGTTTTTGACTAATTTTATTAAAAGGTTATATTCTATAAAATCTTAAAAATATAAGGAGAAGATAATGAAGAGAACAGTATCAATTCTAACCTTATTCATTTTACTCTTAACTTTTACCTATGGAGTATCTTTTTGTCAAAAAGTCGACCTCAGTGGAACATGGGAAGGGTCAACTGATGTTCCTGATGTCCCAGAGCCTGTTAAGATGACCTTAGTGCTTGAAAAGACAGATGAAGGATACAGCGGAACAATTAACGACTCTTTAGGAATGATTCAGAATGCAGAAATTGAAGACTTCGAATTCGAAGACAACGATGTAACATTCAATTTCACCTTCTCTGACGGATCTAATTATATAACGGTATATATAACTATGACCGTAGAAGGGAATATAATGAATGGACACTGGGAGACAGAAGACGGCAGCTCTGCCCCAATAAAGTTAGAAAAAATTAAATAATTTTATTTAATATCAATCCCGCCAAAAATTGCCGTTGCTTGAATAAAAAGAGTAGATTTTGTTTCTGTCGAGGGAACGGGTTTGCGCTTGTCCTCTACCCCTCCAAAAATCGAGCTGCTGTCAACAATAACCTCCCATTCTCCCGGAACCCAGAGCTCAATACCGCCAAAAATGGCTGTTAATTCAACGGTTGCTTTACTGTCTGCCAATTTTGCCTGAGTAAAGTCTAAATCTACACCTCCAAAAATAACCGTGGCCTTTCCACCTCGAAATTCCTGAGATTCAAAACGGCGTTTTACCCCTGAAAATATAGTAAATACATCTAAATCTTTCTCCTTAATGTCAGGGGCTTTTTCTGGGAAAGGTCTCAATCTAGGTTTAAAGATAAGCCACAATCCAGCGGCAATTACCAGCAGAGGCCAGAAATAAATCCAGATTCTTCCTGTTAATATATCCCAGTTGACGAGCATAAAAAAGCCGCCAATTATAATAAGGAAAATCCCAAAGCCTACGTTACGCAAACCATGTGCAATTAAGTGCCATATGCCGATAAAAATGAGAATTAAAGGCCAATATGTTGAGAAAACATCTCCGATATCCAGCTTACCCAAATTGCCGAATAAAAACAAAACTCCAATTAAGACAATTAATGACCCGGCAAATATACGGCCCTGATAATCTCTGATACTACTCATTATATTCCCTCCTTATTCATTATATATATTCCTTATGTCTTCCAAAAAAATAAATGTTTTTAACGCTCAACCGCAATTATAAGAAAATTATAAAAAAAACTCTAATTATCTTTTTTTGGCCTTTTATTTCTCCCACAAATTGCTCGGCCTGCTCTTTCTGCTAAGAGTGTTAAACAGCAAGCACAAGCAGACAGCTTAAGGTTTTTGATATAATCTTTTTGCCAGTCCGGAAAACCAAGAAACCCAACTTCCCTGGCTCAGTAGGGTTTGAGAAAGGAGCAGTTAAAAATCTTTGGCCTTCCGCCACCATCACCCCTGACTTCTCCTCTCAAGTAGCAGGCAGGCGGAGAACCAAAAGTGAGACATTTTGTCTCTCCCACTCCCTCCAGAAGACCGGTTTCATCCTCAAAAAGGAAGAAATATTTCCGGCCGCGGCTCACAGCTTTCTGGCGGGCGTCCACCACCCTGACAACAAGTTCCACTTCCCGCCCCACGCAATCCTTTAAATCCCTTACTCGAAGAGGCGGCCTTTTCCCTTCAAAAAGAGAAAGAGAATCTCCTTCAGGATCGAAGCCGAGCGAGTCGACGAGCATCCTCTCCTTCTGCTTTGGATCCAGATCCGCAACTCCTTCCACATCCTCCAGTCCTCTGAAATAGCGGAGGATCTGTCGTGTTCTTCTGGGCTCAAGAGAATCAAAAACTCCTGATTTGATAAGGGAGAGGAGTTCTGTCTTTGTCAAAAGAACCCGGTAGAGAAACTCTTCTATGGAAAGATACTCTCCATTCTTTCTCTCCTCAATGATCTTTTCTCCGGTCTTTAAAGCCAGCCTCTTGATGGAAGTCAAGCCGACCCGGATATTCTTTCCTTCTACCTCAAACTGATAACGGCTCCGGTTCACATCCGGCCCTAAAATCTTGATTCCGCATCTTTTTGCCTCCTCGATGTATTCTACTAATCCGTAATAGCCGCCTCCGGCATTAAGCACAGCCGTAAGGTAAGAGAGTGTGTGGTGGGTCTTCAGGTAGACAGCCTGGTAAGCCATGCTGGCGTAGGAGGCGCTGTGAGCCTTGTTGAAGGAGTAAGAAGAAAATTCCTCCATGACCTTCCACAACTTTTTTATCTCACCCGGGGTATATCCTCTCTCTCCTGCTTCCCTGAAAAACCGCTTTTTAAGCGGGGGGTCAACCTTTTTTGCTTTAAGAGCTCGGCGGAGAAGATCTCCCTCCTCAGGAGGCATCCCGGCCACCCGCTCAGCAACCTGCATCACCTGCTCTTCATAGAGAAGAAGACCTCCTGTCTCGGGGAGGATTCGAGCCATAAAACCATCCCGTGAGACAGGCCTCCCTTCCCGGATGCGGAGGAGGGCTTCTTTCATGCCACTCTCGGTCGGACCGGGCCGGATAAGAGCTAAACCCTGAGTCAGCTCATGAATATTCTCCGGCTTCATACGGCGGAGAAGATTCATCATGGCCGGGCTCTCCACCTGAAAGCAGCCGATGGTCTGGCCCTTTTTTAACAGGCTGTAGGCTTTTTTATCCTGAGGAGGAATATCCCTGATCTTAAGCACCCTTCTGGTCTCAGAAATAGCAGCCAGCCCCCTCACCGAAAGCAGGTCAAGCTTTATAAGTTTCAGGTCTTCTACGGCATCCCGATCGTAGTGGGCCATGAGATAGCCCTTGGCTGACTTTTCGAGAGGAAGATACCGGCTCGCAGGCGAAGGAGTAAACAGCACTCCTCCCACATGAAGGGAGTTCTCACAGTAAACAAAAGCAAGGTCAGAGGCTGCCTTCCATATTTCTATGTAGCCAGGCAGGGGTTTGTTCCTCTTCAGAAAATCAGGCTCAGCAAAAAGAGGAGCCTTTTTGCTCAGGGACCTGGCTTCCTCAGGCGGAAGACCAAAAGCACGGGCCGTTTCATAGATGGCAGAACGGGCGCGGTAGTCTTTCAGGCTGCAGACAAAGGCTGCCCCGGTGCTTCCCTGTCCGTATTTTTCTAAAACATAAGAGAGAATTTGGTCTCTTTTCCTGGAGTCAAAATCCAGGTCTATATCCGGAGGGTCATCCCTGCCCTTGTTCAGGAACCTCTCAAAATAGAGGTCATGCTCGATGGGGTCGATGCGGGAAATCCCCAGAAGATAAGCCAGAAAAGAGGAGGCACCCGAACCCTTGAGGTTGTGGAGGATATTGTTGCGGCGGGCGAACTGAACCACATCATGAACAATCAGAAAATATGGGGCAAATCCTGACTTTTCAACAACGGCAAGCTCATGCTTAGCCCGCTGTCTCTCGTGCCAGCTCAGATTTTTCAGACTCCTCAGCTTCCTCATCACCACATCCTTCAAGGTCACGGGAAAAAGATCCTCAGGAAGAGAAGGCACAATATCTGCAAAAGAAAACCGGCATTTCTCTGCCACCTCAAAGGTCTTCCCGAAAATTTTCTCCACTTCGGGTCCAAACCTCTTGAGAGCCAGCACTTCCTGGTGTGGGCCGAAAAGATTCATTCTGCCCTTCAGTTTATCCCTCTCCGGAGGAAAGGGAATTTTTTTCTGGATAGAATGGAGAAGAATCAATCTTTCAGGATTTTTTATAAACTTCAAGGGGCCTGCCCATACCAGAGGTAAATTATGGTTCTTTGCCAATACGAGAGCCCTTTTGAAGTTAAAAAAATCAACCCCAAGGTAAAAATCTTCCCTTGAGCCAAGGGCTAAAGCCTCTGGAGGTTCCTCATCTCTCGCCTGAGGAATGAAGATCACAACCAGTCCTTCTGTTGTTTTTATCTCTTTCCGGTTGAGAATTTCCATCAAATTCCAGTAGCCTTCTCTGTTCTTGACAACAAAGAGAAACTTCTTTTTCTGAATTTCTATCTCACAGCCAAAGAGGGGAGTAAAACCATTCTCCAGGGCCGTTCTTTTCCACTCCCCCCATCCGTAGAGATTTCCTACATCCGTCAGGGCAACAAAAGGAAGCCTCTTCTGGTAGATCCAGGAGGGAAGTTCTTTGAGAGTTATCCCTCCTTTGCCTTTACTGTAGACAGAATGAACTCTGAGAGGAATGAACATTTTTTATTTTGTCAGGGAGGCGGTCTTCAGGACAAAACCCCGTTCCCGCTCAAAACTATAGAGACCCTCGAGCATCTTCTCCCGAACCGTGAGCAGTGAGCCAAACCCATATTTCTCCCTCACCTCGTCCACAGCGAGGCTCAGTTTTTCCGGACCTTCGGAATAGGGTTCAAAAAGAGAAAGGGGCCTGGCTCGTACCAGGTCTGAAGCTTTTACGCCAACCAGACGAAGTGACAAACGGGAGGAAGAGAAAAACTGGAGGAAAAGCTCCTGAGCAATCTTGTAAATCTTCCCCATCTCCTGGAGAGGGGTAAGGAGAAGCCGCCTCCGGGCTTCGGTTTTAAAGTCAGAATACCTGACTTTGACTTCAATGATATGGGCAAAAAGACGATCCTGCCGCAAGGGAAGCGCTAACCTATCGCAGAGATAGGCCAGATGAGCCAGGAGCAGGCGTCTATCCCAGATGTCTTCCAGAAAAGTCGTCTCCCTCGAGATAGATTTGGGAATAGAGGCGGTCACCACGGGACGGCTATCTATCCCCCTGGACTGAAGATAAACCTCTTCGCCGTTTAAACCAAAAAGTGAGCGCAGGGTTAACCGCGGCAACCCCCACAAATCGCCGATTTTGCAGATGTTGAGCATCTTGAGGATGACCTGCGCTTTGGGCCCTATACCGGGTAAAGATTCGATACCAAGGTCCTTCAGAAACTCTTCCTCTCCACCAGGTTCAATCTCGACCAGCCCGGCTGGTTTAGCCTGACTGGTGGCCAGTTTGGCCAGAATCTTATTGGGACCTACTCCCACCGAAACAAAAAGTCCCAGCTCTTTCTCTACCTTCTGTTTGATCTCCCGGACCGTACGGGAAAAAGACGTATAAAGAGGGCGGCAGCGGGTCAGGTCAAGATAGGCTTCATCCATAGAAGCTTTTTCCATATCCGGAGTGTACCGGGAGAGAAGACGGAAAAATTTTTCGGAAAAAGCGCTGTAAATCTGGTGATTTCCCCTTATGAATATCCCGTGGGGACAGAGCTGGTAAGCTTTGCGCAGAGGCATGCCGGAATGGACACCGTATCTCCGGGCTTCATAAGAAGCGGTAGACGCAACTCCCCTTTCATAGGGAAGGCCTCCAACGATGACCGGTTTCCCTTTGAGAGAAGGGTTAAGAAGTTCCTCGACAGCCGAAAAAAAAGCATCGATGTCAATATGGACAACATATCTCCTTCTCATTTTTTTCTTTCGTGAATAATCCAGGTTAAAAAGTAAAAAACAAAATCCGATTTAGTGACTCTACCCAGGGTATCAAGAAGCCGGGGTCAAAAATTAACGGATAAACCGGTCAACGGAGTCGCGGAATCATAGAATCCCGGAATTCAGTACTTCCTCAGAACCCCGATCACTCTTCCCAGAATTTTCAATTCCTTGACCTTAATCGGTTCAAACTCCGGATTTTCAGGGATAAGAAAAACATTCTCACCTTTTATCTTCAACCTTTTCAGGGTCACCGAGCCGTCATCCAGAAGAGTCACCACCATCTCTCCAGAACTAGCCGAGTTCGTTCTCTCCACAAGTACCCAGTCTCCATCATCGATATAGGCGTCCACCATACTTTTTCCGTCAACACGGACACAGAAAACATTCCCTTTTCTACGTCCCACCATCCAGTCTGGAATCTTCACCACCTCTCCCGAAACATCAAAGACCTCTTTCGGCTGACCAGCCGGGACAAGACCCACCAAAGGCACCCTGGTTTGATTCTCTAGAAAAGCCGGCAAACCTGTGAGCCTCATTTCTCCTTTCACCTTTTCCAGATAGCCTTTTTTCTCCAGGCTCAGGATGTGCTTAAAAACAGCCGAGGGGTTGGCGATGTTCAAAATCTCTCCCAATTGCCTGATTGTGGGAGAAAAGCCGTGTTCGAGAACGAATCCTTCGACAGTTTTTAACACTTCTTTCTGCCTTTCGGTAAGTTTCTTGCGGATTATGTTTACCATTTTGTTCACCATATGTATTAATAGTTTCTTTTCTGGAGTTTGTCAAGAAAAAATTTAAAAATTTAAAAATTTGTCCCAAAGTGACAGGATTCCGTGTCATCGCAAGGGATGTAAATAGAATGTCATTGCGAACGACTGAAAGGAGTGTGGCAATCACACAATTTGGAGTTGTGTTTTGTAGGAGCTTGATTAAAGAAAAAACCAGATAGATTTTCTTATATTTTCCAGCCGCCGGATACAACCAAATTTGTGCCGGTTATGAAGTCCGCATCCTCTGAAACTAAAAACAAAACAGCTCGTGAGACATCCTCAAACTTGCCTAATCTGCCTCTGGGAATATTTTTACTCTCAGGGAGAATTCCGCCTTCTATAAGTCCTGGAGAAACCATGTTAACCGTTATTCCGGAAGAAGCCTCTGAAGCAGCAACAGAACGTGTCAAGATCAAAAGGCCGGTCTTGGCTATCGCATAGGGAGTTATTTTCGAAAAAGCTGCAAGCTGTTCGACCCGGCTGTATCCAAGATTGACAATCCTCCCCCACTTTCTTTTCCGCATACCGGGGAGTGAGGCTTTAAGACAATACAAGGCGCTCATTAAATTACCGCGTAAAATGTAATCCCATTCGGACGATGTCACCTTTTCCCAGGATTTAACAAGAATCGGCCCAAAATTGTTGACCAGAATGTCTATTCTACCGAATTTTTCTTCAACCTTCCTGATTAAAGCCGCAGCTTCTTTCTCTTTTGTTAAATCTGCACGAAAACAGGCACAAAGCTTCCCTTTTCTCTTGATTTTTTTTGCGACATCCTCCGCAGCCTGCCTATTGCTTATGTAATGAACAGCTACTCCAGCCGTTACATCAGCAAGCCTTAAAGCGATATCCCGGCCAATCCCCCTGCTGCTTCCTGTCACTAAAGCAATTTTATCTTTCATAGAATCTTTATTCTCTCTTTCCCTATCTTTCTAATCAAGCCATTATATTACATTCCTCTCTTGAATAAAAATTCTTACTTATCTAAACTTATCAAAAAATGAGCACAACCATGAAACTTTTCATAGAAGTTGTTGAAATAGAATAGGCTAGAGAATGATTACATCTCACTAAAACACAATCTTAAATTCTGTCCCTTTATCTCTTCCAATCTTTATGGTTCCTTTAATCTGCCTGGTTAAATCTGTCACTAATTGCATTCCCATTGACTTTGTTTCACGAAAATCCAGGCCCTCCGGAAAACCTACTCCTGTATCACTCACGATAAGCGTAACTATCTTTTTCTTATCCGTAAACATCTTCACAGCTATCTCTCCCCCTTTGCCATCAGGAAACGCGTGTTTTAACGAATTAGACACCAGTTCATTGATTATCATTCCACAGGGAATGGCTCTATTGATATCAAGATAAACATCCACTATATCCAGATTAAGACGGATAGGCTCTATCCCTTCTCTATACATAGACATTAAATGAGTCGTCAGTCTCCTTATATATTCAGAAAAATCAATCCTTGCCAGATCCTCGGATTTATAAAGCGTTTCATGCATAAGAGCCATAGATCTTATTCGACTCTGGCACACATTAAAAACTTCCCGCATATTTTCATCCTCAATATTCGCAGATTGAATATTCAGCAGACTCGAAATAATCTGCATGTTGTTTTTAACCCGGTGATGGATTTCCTTTAAAAGAACTTCTTTTTCCTTCAGTGATTTCTCAATTTTCTCCTCCGCCTTCTTGCGCTCGGTGATATCCTGGTTTACGCCATAAGTCTTCACTGTGCGACCATGGTCATCTTTTACGATGAAGAAACGTACGGAAATCCAGCCGATATTACCGTCGGCATAGACAATACGATGCTCCAGCTGACGGCTGAAGTACGGATCGACAGCTTCAAAGGCTTTCTTCATCTCAATAGCGACCACGGCTTTATCGTCAGGATACAGGAAGAGTTCAGTATATCGGGCAGGAGACATTGTATAACCACCGACTTTATCAGCCGTTGTACGAAAAATGGCGTAAAAGTGATCATTGAAAGTAAATAAGTCGCTGACAACATCATACTCCCAATTCCCAAGTCGAGCGATTTGCATGGCATTGGACAGTTGGGCTTCGCTGGTACGCAGTAATTCTTCCGCCTGCTTGCGCTCGGTGATGTCTTTCAGGTACAGGCGCGTCCCAATAGCTCTTTCTTTAACCTTTAATTCAACAACATCTAACTCGACATATATAATGGAACCATCCTTTTTGATACCTTTAAATTCATAACTTGATGGAGCCTCTTTCCCGCGGAGACGATCGTTATGAAATTGTGCAACTTTTTTAATATCATCAGAATGAACAAGTGACTGAATCGATTGATTCTTCAGTTCTTTTAAAGAATATCCATACAGCTCTTCAGCCTTTTTATTGGCATATGTAATATTGCCATTTTCATCATCGATTAAGATTGCTATACCAGCCTTTTCAACCAAGTCTCTATACCTCTCTTCTGAATTCTTCAAGTCTGCTTCCGCTTGCTTGTGTCCGATAAATTGGCTCAATCTTTCAGCAACAGCATTTATTAAATCCCTCTCCTCTTTTAAAAAGGGACCTTCATCCCTTTTTGGCTTTTCCTCCAAATAACAAACTTCTACAAGACCTATTTTTTCCTTTCTAATAATAATATCAGCACTTTGTATCCATTTTGTTTTTTTGAAATTTCTAGATTTATATTTATTACCTTCAAAAGTAATGCAACTTTCTGTGCTATCGAGATACTGCAAACTTGGCGGTATGATTTGAGGGACTTTTTTTAGCACTTCCTCAATTGTAGCTCCCTCTTTTCTACACATCTCATCTATCCCATAAAGACAACTTAGTTCCTTGACCCTCTCATCAAGATCATGTGTTCGCTTCTGCAGTGCCTCCTCCACTTTCTTTCGCTCTTCTTCCACTTCTATGTTATACAAGGCAAAAGCTATGTCCCCTGCAATCTCACTAAACAAGGCCTTTTCTTCCTCATCTGAGACAAAATCTCTGGGGACGGAGACTGATAATAGGCCATATATCTTTCTTCCGTATTCCAACCTGATAGACATGGCTCCTTTATCAATATATTTCCCAGCCAATGGGCAATCAGCACAGGTGGAGGAGGGATCAACGATTGATATAACCTCTTTACGCTTTAAAGCCTTTTGACTGCAAACAGTCAACTTTCCGCTTTTCAGCCACTCGACCACGGGCAAAAAATCCTCCCCCAAGCCGGCTTCAGCGGTTGTTACAAGCATCCCTGATTCATCCAATAGAGCAATCCAGGCATCATAATAGCCGCGTGTTTCAATAAGATTCTCGCAGGCGCCTTTGAGCAGTTTGTCACGATCTCTTTCCTTAGCAATGAGTTGGTTGACATTTCGGATAGCAAGCAGGATGGCGTTAATGTGTTCTATTCTCTCCTCTGCCTTCTCGCGCTCGGTAATTTCGTTTCTGATGTCATCAATCATCATGTTTAAACCCATGGCAAGCGAATCAAGTTCATCATTTTTGCCTGAAAGTTCAACCTGGGCAGAGTAATCGCCCTCTGCCACTTTCATGACAACCTCTATTAATTCATTTATACGGTCTTTTTCTAACATTTTTTTCTCCTATCAGTCTCGATCACACATATCTACACATATTTTGACTTTCGCATTTGTGTCTATACGTATTTATATCTTTGTGCTATCCCTTCAGCCAAGCAAGAGCCTCTTCCTTTGTCCTGAAAAAACGGAGATTTTTCTTCCTACTAACTCCCATAATAAAGGATGCTATTACTCTTGCAACTGCATGCGTTCCAAAGATGGCCATTTTCCCAGTTTTTTCATGCTCACTATGTTCTTTCCCTATCTTTCTTGACTCTGGCGATTGCTTCCCTACTTTGTTAAAGTCTACACAACAATTCACCTTTCCTTCAACCATATTTATAAGTTTAAATATAGCCTCTTTCATTGCAATTGCTATTTTCTCATCAGATTCTCCAACAGGAGTAAGATAAAGTATATTATCCTCACCAAGATAAACCCTGTGTTTCTCTACCCAGATTTCTCTTTCGCTTACATGCTTTACTTCTACTTTTTCTTCCATTTTTACCCTCCCATTTGCGTTTATATGTGTCTCACTCTTTAAGCCAAGCAAGAGCCTCTTCTTTTGTCTTGAAAAAACGCATGTCTTTCTTTTCATAAATTCTTATATAAAGAGGCAACTTTATCCAAACAGCCTTATATATACGTATATATAAACGTAAAGGGGATAATTAGAGACGTGGAGTCTTATTCTATTATTTGTTCCCATCTTTCCCAGAATAATCTATCTTTACTGCCAACCTGTATGCTTTGCACGGACTGACCTATCCGGTGTTCACACACAGATAAATTACCTGAATCTTTATAAAAATATATAGCATAGGAAAAAAATTGTGTCAATTCAAATTTAGCAAATTTTGCATAACAACTAATACAGACAGAAACTAATAGGAATTAGTCGAGATAAATATACTTTTCCCTGGGCGAATGGAAGGAAACAATTTTACAAAAACTCGCCCATTATTACACAGAGATACAGAGTATAAAATGATGTGATCTACAAAAAACAAGGGGAGTAATCTGGCACGCCAGGCTGGGATTGAACCCCCGGATTCAGATTTTTATGTCTCTGAATTTCTTGTGCTTTCTAACTACGGCGAAACCAGATACTCCCCCTGTAAGAAAAATAACTCCTTACTTTTCTAGAGCAGTATCAATAATCCGACCTTCTGATATGTAGGAAAGACGTCTTTTCTTTCTCATAAAATCGCGGACAACATTGTACTCGAAGAGACCGGTCTCCATTTCATCAAAAGGAACCATTCCCAAGGACTTCAGCAAGCTTGCGAGCTGTTCATTAAGAGCTACCCAGTAAAGACCTTCAGGATTTACAGGTTCTCCATTGATCCTGACCGAGGCAGGATCAAGCCTGCTAAATTCACCCAGTGGTGCAGGAGGTTTGGATGAATCGTACTCAAATGTCAAACCTGAGGCCTGCAGAGAAAGGTCATCTATGTATTCAACCATTGAGACTGTATATTCAAGTCCAGCCAGAATCTGTGCACCTGCGAGAAGAACGGTTTTTATCTTGAAGCCCAAGCCTGATATGGGATCATAACCATAAGGGACTGAACGCAATACATCATTCCCGACAACTTTTCCTTTATAAATTTTGTGCCCTATGTAACCATTCGCTTCAAGAGCAAAATCAACCGGGCATCCATACTTTTCTACCTCAGCTTTAATGGCGTCAGAAATCAAGTTCCCAAGCGGTGTATCCCTGTGGGGATTTCCATCTTCCCAACGCTCTTCAAGGTCCCACCTGGCTCTTGCAACAAATCTTGTGTAGACAGGTCCAAATCTGGGATCATGATAGATGCCCATTCTGAGTTTGAATAATTCCGGAAGCAACCGGAAATCTCTTCTGATTTTCCGGTTAATAGGATGAAGTTCATAATCAACTAAATCAACCTGCCCATTATCGACCTTTACCTTTAATTCTCCTAAGTATTTACCAAACTCACCTGCCTGAACAATAATCTTTCCATTGACCTGTATGGGCTCAAAGAGAGCATCATGGGAATGTCCTCCTACAATAATGTCTATGCCCGGGACTGTAGACAGTCCCGCAACATCAGGCATTTTGCCAAGATGAGAAAGGCATATGACTACATCACATCCCAGACTCCTCAGGATGTATGCATTCTCTCCGGCTGCTTGATAGGGATCTGTTAAAACTGCATTCACCTCATCCGAGTAATTATAAGGATCAGTTGTCACAACGCCTATCAGTCCTACTTTAAGACTTCCTGCATTCATAATCTTGTACGGCAGGACAAAAGACCTCAGAGGATGTCCTTCTCCCACTTTCTCCCAGTCAATATTTGCACAGAGTATGGGCAGCGTTATAGGTTTTCCGCCCGAGGTAATCCCCCCAAGAACAGCCGTTAGAGTATCAATCCCAAGGTCAAATTCATGGTTTCCAAGGCACATAGAATCATACAGCCCTTCCATCATGTTCAGCTCTGCATAGCCCAGGTATTTGTTGAAGGCAAAAGTCCCCACAAATACATCTCCAGCATGTAAAGCAAGCACATTTTTATCTTCTGTTTTTAACTCCTTAATGAGAGCGGACATTCTGGCAATTCCTCCATAGCTGTCAAAAGGACCGAATGGATACAAATGGGAATGCGTATCATTCACGTGCAGGATAGTCAACTTTTCACTTGAATACATCCATGGAACAGAAATAACAAAAAAGAAAGAGAGTAAAACCGCAAAAAATTTGGGAGACATAAAACCTTCCTTTTTAAAACCTTTCTCGTTTGAAAATAAGCTTTTTTCTTTGGTTTTCAATTTTTCCTCCTTTTAGATTTTTAAAATCTCTTTAACTTCTTATAAGAAATTTGGATCACATCACTATCACCTCCCTTAAGTTTTTTTTCATTTCAAATTTAAGTTTCTCCACTGTAAAAGTTGTCAAAAAGTTGTAAAAAGTTTGTTAAAAGTTTGTTAAGATTCAATCCGCATGGTTATAAGTTTTTCAAAAAGAGATAAAAATTCTTTCGACAGTCGCTTGAAAGATTGTGATGGAAAAATTGAGAAAAAAGATGCTGGTTTCCTATCTAAAAAAAGGCTTTTTTGGAGAAAAGCTGAAGGAATATCAGAAATTGTTGTAGAATTTAGGGAAAAAAATTGGTAATATTGCAAACAGTTGGGTTTCTGAAATTAAAAAGGAAGATGACAAAATTAAATAATTTCTGTAATACCATAATAAGTCTATGAACATTTGTACTGTCTTTATTTTAAAGCATTCACATATAGTGCAATTAACTAAAAAATAAGAGATAATTTTCAGCAAGCGAGGTGGAAAATGTCAGAACACAGAAAATTTTCGAGACTCGGTACAATCTGGAAGCTGGAATATAGAACCCTAGCCACCGAAGAGCTTAATAAGGATGCCCTCAAAGGTTTTACATTAAATATTAGCGGAGGTGGGATCTGTTTTGAAGCGGATAATGAAATTTCGAATGGGACCTTGTTAGCTCTTGAATTAAAATCAAAAGTCTTCCCTTCCTCTATCATAGCTTTAGGGAAAACTGTCTGGTGTAAGAAAGAAGATGCCAGAGACAAATATGAGGTGGGTGTTGAATTCTGGTGGACAGGCTGGGATAACCAGGATGCACAATTTGCAATGGCAGATTACATCAGCAAGCAAACGAAAAAAGAACAATAGCAGGACATAAACAGGAATAAAAAGCACAATTCTTCCTTTCTTTTAGATTCATCTTAAAACAAACAGAGGACCACCTTTAACTCCAGGATCAGAGTTAAATTTCAAAACAAAGATAAAAACTTAAAAACCGAAGAAAAAAGGGGAAATTAATGGTGGAGCTGATGGGGATTGAACCCACGACCTCTTGACTGCCAGTCAAGCACTCTCCCAACTGAGCTACAGCCCCACCGGGGATTTTCCATATTACAAAAAGATTGCTATCCAGTCAAGATTACAAAATAATGGCGTTTAAGTATTATAAGTCTTATATTTACTATAAGAAATGTATTTTTTTGAAGAGTTTTGTTAACAATTAAAAGAAAACATGATAAAATATCCTTAGAAAAAGGAATAAATAATGCCAGCACCAAAAAAACAAGTTAGAACCTATAAAAACATTCTCTTCTGGATTGCTGCAGGAATTATCATCATTATTCTCGTTAGCCTTCTTCAATCCCCCAGATCAGTGAGAGAGGTAAAATTCAGCATATTCCTCAAAGAGGTTGAAGATAACAAAGTCGAAAAAGTTACAATTACCGGGAATCAAATCAAGGGAGAGTACTTTGATAGAACTACATTTAAAACCGTAACTCCTCCTCAATTTGATGATCTGGTCAATATTCTTCGAGAAAACAACGTAGAAATCAACGTGAAGGACACATCTCGAAATCCATGGTTTTCATATCTTTTCACCTGGTTTCCCCTTATTTTTATCATCCTCCTCTGGGTATTTTTCATGCGGCAAATGCAGGGTGGAGGGAATAAAGCTCTCTCCTTTGGAAAGAGCCGCGCAAAACTTTTTTCTGGGCTACAGAAAAAAATCACTTTTGAGGATGTGGCCGGTGTTGAAGAAGCCAAAGAAGAGCTCCAGGAAATTATAGGATTTCTTAAAGACCCCAAAAGATTTCAAAAATTGGGAGGCCGGATCCCCAAAGGTGTTCTTTTAGTTGGAGCACCAGGTACAGGCAAAACCCTTCTTGCTCGGGCAGTAGCCGGGGAGGCGGATGTTCCTTTCTTTTCAATCAGCGGTTCTGACTTTGTGGAGATGTTTGTTGGAGTAGGCGCTTCACGTGTGCGAGATCTGTTTGACCAGGGTGTAAAACAAGCGCCCTGCCTGATCTTCATAGACGAGATTGATGCTGTAGGAAGACAGAGAGGAGCAGGATTGGGAGGGGGACATGACGAACGGGAACAAACACTGAATCAGCTCCTGGTGGAGATGGATGGTTTTGACGCCAACGAAGGAGTCATCCTTATTGCTGCCACGAACAGGCCCGACATTCTAGACATGGCCCTTCTCAGGCCGGGAAGATTTGACCGGAGAATTATAGTTAACATGCCAGACGTCAAAGGGAGAGAGGATATCCTAAGAGTTCATATGAAAAATATCCCTTTAGCCAAGGAAGTTGATTTAAAAGTACTGGCTCGTTCAACTCCAGGATTTTCTGGAGCCGACCTTGCCAATATCATCAACGAAGCAGCTCTTCTTGCAGCCCGCTATAACCAGGACAAAGTCACTATGAAAAACATGGAAAACTCCAAAGATAAAGTCCTCATGGGAGTAGAAAGAAAAAGCATGATCATCAGCGAAGAAGAGAAAGAAAGCACGTCTTATCATGAAGCAGGCCATGCGCTTATTGCAGCTCTCTTACCCGATGCAGATCCCATCCACAAGGTGACTATTATCCCAAGAGGACTTGCATTAGGCACGACCCAGCAGCTACCTCTTGACGACCGCTACACTTACTCTAAAGACTATCTGGAAGCGCAGCTTTCCGTACTCATGGCAGGCAGGGCGGCCGAAAAATTAATCCTTGGAAAAATAACAACAGGGGCTGCCAACGATTTTGAGAAAGCGACCGAAATTGCCCGCAAGATGGTCTGTCAGTGGGGAATGTCCGATCTAGGGCCCCTTACCTTCGGCGAACGAGATGATCTGCTCTTCCTTGGCCGAGACTTGGCCATGCATAAGAACTTCAGTGAAAAAACAGCAGAGTTGATAGATTTGGAAGTAAAAAAAATTATCAACAAAAACTTCGAGAGAACACAAATAATTTTAGAAAAAAATAAGGATAAATTGATTAAAGTTGCAGAGGCTCTTCTAGAAAAAGAAATCCTGAATTCTGATGAATTAAATGCAGTTATTGAAGGAAAAAAAATAGCTGCAAGAAAGAAGGTTTCTTCAATTTCAAAAACAAAAAAAGAAACACCTCAAAAAGAAATAAAAAAAGTTCAGCCTATAAAAAAACCGGATTTAGCTAAAGCATAAAAGGTGATAAAAAAGCACATCCTCCAGGTTAACAGTAAAAATTACACACTAGGCCAAAGAACCTGGATAATGGGTGTCATCAATGTTACCCCTGATTCTTTCTCGGACGGAGGCCTTTATCTCGACAGAGAGAAAGCTGTAGAGAGAGGGCTGGAACTGGCAGAGGAAGGCTCCGACATTATCGATATTGGGGGAGAAAGCACAAGGCCTGGTTCAGAGCCCATCCCCTTGGACGAAGAACTGAGGCGAGTTATTCCTGTAATCTCTGAATTAAGGAAAAGAATCGACACTTTAATATCCATCGACACAACAAAGTCAAAAGTCGCTCAAGCTGCCCTGGATGCAGGGGCTGATATAATTAATGACATAAGCTCTTTCCAATCAGACCCAAACATGTTCCCTCTGGCAGCTCAAAAGGGCACACCCATTATTCTAATGCATATAAAAGGGATACCTAAGACAATGCAGGCTAATCCCTATTATGAAAACGTCCTGGTTGAAGTTAAATCTTTTCTTGAAGAAAGGTTCACAACAGCTATAGCCAGCGGAATAAAAAAAGAGAAAATAATCATCGATCCGGGGATCGGATTCGGGAAAAGGCTCCAGGATAATCTTGCTTTGATCAATAATCTCCAAATTCTGGAGGACCTTGACCGACCCATCCTTATCGGAGTTTCCCGGAAATCGTTTATCGGAAAAATTTTAAATACATCCCCCCAGGAAAGACTGGAAGGTACAATCGCCTCTGCTGTTTTAAGCATCGTTCACGGTGCCAACATTCTAAGAGTCCATGACGTCGCTTCAGTCAAAAGAGCTGTCCTCGTAGCTGAGGCCATCTTAAACGAAGACCAATCTGTTGGTTCTCCTGAAGAAAGCAAGGAGAAAAAAAGAACCTATGTTTGCTAATATCATCAATGCCTTGGCTCGTTTTAACGTCGCAGACTTCCTAGACATCCTCCTTGTAACCCTTATCCTGTATTCCTTTTTCCTTTTAATAAAGGACACCAAGGCATACCAGATGGCCATCGGCATAGGAATAGTCGGTGTTATCTTCTTGATCACTGAATGGGGAAAATTAGTCGTCTCTCACTGGCTTTTAAAAAATTTCATCACTTACTTGATTTTTGCTATCATCGTACTCTTCCAGGGAGAGATAAGAAGATTTTTAACTGCCATTGGTTCCCGCTCTTTCAGAAGACTATTCTCTTTAAGGTCTTTTACAGAAAAACTCGAAAATGTTTTTTTAGCTGTTGATTATCTTGCCTCTAAAAAAGTAGGAGCTTTAATTGCGATTGAAAATGACATTTCTCTTAAAAGTTATACTGACCGCGGGACAAAAATAGACGGAGATCTTACAAAGGACCTTCTGGTCAGCATCTTCTTCCCTCATTCTCCTCTTCATGATGGAGCTGTTATAATCCAGGGTAACAAAATTTCTGCTGCAGGCTGTCTCCTCCCCTTGCCTGCCACACATCACCTGGGAAAGGAGTTCCTTGCTCGAACAAGGCATTTGGCTGCCATAGGTCTGTCTCAAGAAACAGACGCTGCGATAATCGTTGTTTCCGAAGAGAATGGAATCATCTCTCTGGCTACTAAAGGTCAACTGGATAGAGGGCTGGATAAAGAACAGCTTAAGGAAAATTTACTTAATTATTTACAGAAAAAATGAAAAGACTTTTTAAGAATCTGTTTTTAAGAAATTGGGGGCTAAAACTCTTCTCTCTCCTTCTCGCTCTCATCCTGTGGATGACTCTCATTCCTCCTGAAAAGATATTTTCAAAGAAAAACCTGACAATTCCTCTTGTAATTCATAATATCCCTTCAGGAATGGAGCTGGTCAGAAAACCCCCTGACAAAATCGATGTGACTATTGAAGCTCCCAATCGTTACATTGACCGGATTACGCCGGTTAACGTAATGGCAAAACTAAACCTGGAAAACGCTACAATTATCCAGGAAGATTACACAATTAATGAAACTATGATCAGTATACCTGCTGGAGTTAGAGCTGAAGTTATCAAAATATCTCCAAATACGGTCAATCTTAAACTTGAAAAAACTAAAGAAATTTTACTCGATGTGGAACCAGATATCATCGGTATCGAGAAATTAAAAGAAGGCCTCAAAATAGAAAAAATAGAGACTATTCCTTCCCAGGTTTCCATCATCGGGCTAGAAAGCAAGGTAAGAGATGATTACAAAGTAAGAACAAGTCCTATTGATATCTCCGCCATTACTGAGACTACAGAATTCAAAGCAAACCTCATCCTTCCCAGCCCAGACTTAAGACTGGCTTCTTCTCTGACAAAGGTAAAAGTCACAATTTATATTCAGAAAGAAACGCCTGAAGACAAAGAAGGGGATATCAAGAAAACTCAGAAAAAATAATCTTCCTCCTTGAATCCACACGATTTTTAGCTATAATCTATTTTTAGAATAAAGGAATTCTATTCATAAAATGGACAGTCTTTTCGGAACCGATGGAATAAGAGCTGTTGCAGGCCAATATCCTCTCGATTACTCCACTGTCTACACCTTGGGAAAAGTCCTTGTTTCTTTCCTTCGAGAGGAAGGATTAGAGCCCCGAGTTATCATCGGCCGGGATACACGAGAGTCAGGAGAATGGCTTGAAGAGGCTCTATTCCTTGGAATACAAGCCAACCAGGGAGAAGCTGTATCAGCCGGCATCATCCCTACATCCGGAGTTTCCTTCCTGACACAAAAACATTCTTTTTCTGCAGGAATTGTCATTTCCGCTTCACACAATCCCTATCAAGACAACGGTATTAAAATCTTCTCTTCTCAGGGGATAAAAATTCCAGATTCATGGGAAAGAAAAATTGAAGAAGCCACAAAAGAAGCCACGGAAGACGTCAAAAGAGAAACAATCAAGGTCTCTCCACAATCTTCTTATGGCCAGGCTTATACTGAATTTCTGAAAAGCCGCTTTTCCCATGTCAACTTTAAGAAAAAATTCAAGGTCGTCCTTGACTGTTCAAATGGAGCCAGCTCTTTTATTGCTCACCAAATCTTTACAGACTTAGGTTTTAACGCCATAGCTTTAAATAACTCTCCGGATGGAAAAAATATCAATACTAAATGCGGCTCTCTTTATCCTCAGAACTTGGCCAGGAAAGTAGTGGAAACTAAAGCTGATATAGGAGTCGCCTATGACGGAGACGCAGATAGGGTTATCTGGGCAGATGAAAATGGCATAATCTTAAACGGCGATCATACTCTTTTTGTTCTTTCTCGATTCATGAAAGAAAAAGGGCTTTTAACATCGGATAATATTGTCGCGACAACTATGAGTAATATCGGTCTCGAGAATGCCCTCAAAAAACTCAATCTAACGCTTATCCGTGCTCGAGTTGGCGACAAGTATGTCCTCGAACAGATGATAAAATTGAAGGCCAATCTGGGAGGAGAACAATCAGGCCATACAATCTTTCTGGATGACTGTCAAACAGGAGACGGAATCCTCACGAGTTTAAAAATGCTTGAGGCCATGGCAACACACAATATTCCCTTATCCAGGCTTGTAGAAGACTTCGAACAATTCCCTCAATTACTCGTGAATGTTCAGGTCGCAGAAAAGAAAAACTTCAATCAATTTCCGGAAATCATGAACACAATGGAAGAAATAAAAAATCGATTGGGAGATACAGGGCGGCTGAATGTCCGGTACTCAGGAACTGAACCATTAGCTCGAATTATGATAGAAGGCCAGGACAACAACGAGATAGAAGGCCACACCCAGAAGATGGCCAATGTTATTAAAAAATATCTGGGTCCAAAATAAAGCGATAAAACCAGTGAAAAATGGGATAAATGGGGCCTGTCCCTATTTTTTTAGGAGGAAAAAATGAAGCTTGCTGTTAATGTGGATCATATCGCAACCATAAGAGAAGCCCGTGGGAGCATTGAGCCTGAACCGGTCCTGGCGGCTCTCCTGGCAGAGCAAGCTGGAGCAGAGGGCATTGTCTGTCATATAAGAGGTGACAGACGCCACATCAAAGAACGTGATTTAAGACTGTTCAGAGACGAAATTAAGACCAAGCTCAACATTGAAATGGCTGCAACAGAAGAAATGAAGAATATCGCCCTGGATATAAAGCCTGATATAGTCTCCTTAGTACCGGAACGAGAAGAAGAATTGACTACAGAAGGAGGCCTGGATGTTATCTCAAATGAAAATAATTTAAATCCCCATATCCAGGATCTAAAAAAAGCGGGAATAAAAGTCAGTATTTTTGTTGACCCTGATTTAAAACAAATCGAAGCCTGTCATAGAATCGGGGTAAATCTGATTGAGATAAACACTGGAAAATATGCAGAATTGAAGCCGGGAGAGGCACAGCAGAAGGCTCTGGATGAGATAAGGAAGGCAGCTGAATCCGGCCACAAATTAGGCCTGGAAGTCCATGCCGGCCATGGACTGGATTATAACAATGTCCGTCCTGTTGCAGCTATCCCTGAAATCAAAGAATTCAGCATCGGATTTTCTATCGTGGCTCGTTCTGCCTTTGTCGGGATTGAGAAGGCAGTCAAAGAAATGGTAGCCCTCATTGAATGAAGCTAACCTGTTTGCAAAACTAGAGAACAAAAGCTATCTCCAAAATAAAAAAGTGGACTAAGTAAAAAAAATTTCTTTCAAACAAAAACTAATTAACTTAGAAGGATCAATCATGGACATTCAAATTAATTTTGACCGACTAAAGGAAGATATTGAGTCTCTCTCCAAGATCGGCCGTGACCCAAATGGAGGAATTACCCGGCCTTCTTTCAGTAAAGCAGACTTAGAGGCAAGGGACTGGCTCAAAGAAAAAATTAAAAAAGCTGGCCTCGCCCTCCGAGAAGATGGAGCAGGCAACATCTTCGGCCGCCTGGAAGGCAAGGGAAAAACAATCATGGCAGGTTCCCACATCGATACTGTTATTAACGGTGGAATGTTTGACGGCTCGGTTGGCGTCCTTTCTGCCCTTGAGTGCTTAAGAAAGATAAAAGAAGAAGACAAACAGCTGTCCAAGCCTCTGGAAGTCGCCTCTTTTACGGATGAGGAAGGAAATTTGGTAGGAGATTTTTTGGGAAGCCGTGCCTTCATGGGGCTTTTAAACAGAGAATTTTTAGAAAAGGGTCTTACTCAATTCGGAGTTCCCCTTGCAGATATTCTGAGGGGAACCAACTTCACTCTCGACACAATCATGGAGGCTCATCAACAGAAGCCGGACATAGAAGCCTTTATTGAAATCCATATCGAACAGGGCTCTGTACTGGAAACAGAAAATAAACCTATAGGCATCGTGGATTGTATAGCTGGCAAACATTACAGATGGTGTTCCTTCTTTGGAGAATCAAGTCACGCAGGAACAACGCCTCTTGAACTCCGCCATGACGCTTTTTTGGGCCTGGCAGACTTTGCTTTAAAAAGTACTCAGCATGTTGCAACCAAACACTACGGAAGTTTGGTTACTATTGGAAAAATTGGTGTAAAACCCGGAGCGTTCAGCATTATCCCAGGACAAGCTGATTTCTCTTTTGAATTTAGAAGCACATCAAAGGAAACCCTCGAGGAGCTTGAAAAATCCCTTTTTGACCTTGCTGAAAATATTGCTTCAACCCGGGGGCTCAAGTTCACTTCAAAAATCATAGACAAAACAGAACCTGTAAGTTTATCTCCCCGGCTTCTAACCATAATGAAAGAAGAGTGCAAAAAGCTGGGATACCCATTTTTTACACTTCCCAGTGGCGCTGGTCACGACGCCCAGATCTTAGCCGGCGCCGCAGAAATTGGAATGATATTTATCCCTTGTGAAGATGGAATCAGCCACTCCCCACAGGAAATAATAAAATGGGAGGATTTGGAAAAAGGAGCAAACTTGCTGCTCCATTCCCTTTTGAGACTGGCAAGTTAGCTGCAAACTCTATCTTTATTCTTCCAGATCATCCAGTTTGGGCCGAAAGCTTCGTTCCTTTTTTTTCAGGGATTGTTTCCTTTTCTCTTCTAATATTTTAAGCTTTGCTCTTTTTGAACGTTTTCTCTTCTGGCGGCGGATTTTTTCTATCCTTTGCAACTCTTCACTTTCTTTCCCTCGAATTTCTTTTTCGATTTTATCTGTAAGAATCCGCCTGGCAAGAAACCGGTTTAATGCTTGAGAACGTTCCTTCTGGCATTTTACTTCAATTTTTGTAGGGATGTGTTTTAAGTAGACACAGGTCGAAACTTTGTTGACTCTCTGTCCTCCTCTACCGCTTGAACGGATGAATTTTTCTACAATATCTTTCTCAAAGATACCCAAACTCTCCATCCTTTTACTCAGGGCATTTTCTTTTTCTTTACTTACACTAAAAGTAACCATTTTATATAAAAAAAATCCTTCTAAGATAACTGCGAAAGACGTATATCGAAGTATTTATTCATTCCTTGATTTATCAAATCTCTACACTTTTATATTAGGTTACAATCTTACTATACTTCTAGCAAAAACAATACAAATTGTGAGATTGCATAGCCTATCCCCTTCTTATATTTCGTTGACTGGTGAGCTGAATTTATATAAACT
>JADHWO010000029.1 GCA_016783445.1 Candidatus Aminicenantota bacterium | reverse complement strand
AATTTTCGTGTTAGAAGGTGTACTGTCCGCATGGGTTTTCGGCTTGAACCTTCCACACACTCCAGCCTGCCATTTGCTACTTGCCAGTCCTGAAGACGGTTCGCCCAGTATTCAGGCCCTACCCATATCTGTTCTATATCCTTAGCCCATTCGCTCTGGAAATCCGCCTTTTGCACTTTCTGAGAACAACCAATTTTTATTACAATAATAAAAGTAAAAATTGTTATAACAATCAAATTAAAGGTTAAATTCTTTCTCATTTATATCTCCATTTGAGTATAAAAAAATTTGAACCTTAACGTTTTTCCACCATTATTCCCTTAACAAATATCTTTTATATTTTTGTTTAAGCTCGAAGATGTTAACTTAAAATACCTGCTTGCTCAAAAACACGGGATTTTCTTCTTTAATAGAAAAGGGGCGCAGACGAAAACTATAGGAATATTCTTTAACCGGCAATGTATACTCCGGATGCGGCTTAGCCCGATTACCCCAACTGGTATCACCGCCCACTCCCATCTGTTTGTAATCCAGTTTTAGAGTGACAAGGTTACGTTTTTTGAGATGGTATGTATGCCTCTGGGCTTTTTCCAGTCCTGGATCAAAATCTTCATTTATAAAATGGTGAGCACTGCAACTCAGCAGCGGCATCCCCACAGCAAGGAGACCCATTCCTTTATCATTTGTTAGTGTTACCCAGCGGACGTCGGTTTTATTTCCGTTTTCCTGGGGCCGGATATAAGGGTGGTATTGATCCATGACTTTTCCGCTATAAACACCAACTGCAGCACCTGTCTTTCTATCCCAGTAACTTTCCTGAGGACCTCTTCCGTACCACGACATATTGTCAAACTCAACAGGAAGGGTCATCTTTATACCAAACCTGGGCAAATTAGGAAGACCTGCACTACCAGGTAAAAATTTGTTTGTGATAACAACATCACCGCTTCCGTATATGAGATACGTTGTATAGAATTTGGAGCCTCCTGCTTGGAGTGTTGAAATTACATTAATCCGAACTTCTCTGTTTGTAATCTGTTTTGTTGTGACACTATCGACAATTCTTTTATCTCCTGCTTCACACCAGATGGCCTGCCGCCTCTGCATACCACTACCAAAGTCGTTATCTGTTGGCGCCCGCCAGAAATTTGGCACCAGCCCTGTTCTGAAAAACTCTGTCTCTTTCCAAATAAAAGATGTTATCTCCCCTGTTTTTTTATCTACTGTGAGTGTAAAATTCTTACCTTTGATCCGAATATATATCTTTGTATCTTTGAGCTTTAATTCTGGCAGCTTGGTTAAATTGAGCTTAACTGCTGGTTTATAAAATGGTAGTTTATACTGATCCCAGGCTACTTCATAACCTTTGGGCCTAAGCGTGGTTTCCCTCTTTAATACAAAACTTAATTTAATAAAATACTCCACGCCTGGCTCTGGTTGAATCTCTGGCATAGGCAGGTCAATAATTTTAGTTTTATGAGACGCAATATCCAGTGTAGAGATTTTCCCTTCAGCAATTTTATTATCTTCAGCCAAAACCTCCCAGTTCATCTCAACCGTATCAAGATTAATAAAATCATATTTATTGATAATTTTTATCTTTCCTGATTTTAAATCAACTGGTATGGCTTTTATGTATTGATAGACCTTTTTTACCTCCCAGATATGAGGATGCAGTTTTCTGTCGGGAAACACCAGCCCATTGATACAAAAATTCTTATCACTTGGAGCACCTGGGGGTCCAAAGTCTCCGCCATATGCCCAGAATTTCTCGCCTTCCTCGGTTTTTTTAAGGAGGCCCTGGTCGACCCAATCCCAGATGAGACCACCCTGAAGCTGGTCATATTCCTCAATAACGTCCCAGTAATCCTGAAGATTACCGACACTGTTTCCCATAGCATGGGCATACTCGCACATAATAAGAGGACGGCTTTGCTTTTTTTGGACGTATTCCTTGAGGTGACGGATTTGACGGTACATGGGGCAAACAATATCCGTATTGTATTCTTGCTCAGCCCTTTCATACTGAACGGGCCTGGAAGGGTCCCTTTCTTTTATCCACAAATAAGTGGTCTCGAAGTTTACTCCATTGCCGGCTTCATTTCCGAGGGACCAGATGATAACAGATGGATGGTTCTTGTCCCTTTCAACCATGGATATTGTTCGGTCCAGATGTGCTGCTTTCCATTCCGGATTATTGCCGAGAGTTCTATCCGGACGATACCCAATGCCATGAGACTCAATATTGGCCTCATCAACAACATAAAGTCCGTATTTATCACACATCTCATACCATCTTGGAACATTCGGGTAATGGCTTGTGCGTACTGCATTTATATTGAACTTTTTCATAAGCTCGATGTCCTTTTTCATATACTTTTCTGATACAACACGGCCCGTCTCAGGTTCATGTTCATGGCGGTTGACACCTTTTATTAAAATGGGAACACCATTGACAAGCAGCTGTCCCCCTTTTATCTCAACTTTTCTAAATCCTATTTTACAGGCAACCACTTCAATGGTTTTTCCTGTATTATCTGACAGGCAGATAATAAGTGAGTAGAGGTTGGGCGTTTCAGCAGTCCATTTTATTGGCTTTTTTATAAACTGTTCAAAGCGGATTGTTACTTCATCCAGTTTATTTACTTTGACCTCTTTAACAATCGGAGTTTTGAATACTGCTTCATTTACTGCATTTAAAAGCTCCATTCGGACATGATAGTTTTCCACTTTTTTTGACAAGCAATTATTTACTTTGACTGTTACATCCAGTATTCCATCTGTGTAGCTGTTTTCCAGTTTCCCGAGAACTGAAAAGTCACGGATATACACTTTGGGAGTCGAAAAAAGAAAAACGTCACGTTCAATACCGCTGATCTTCCAGTAATCCTGATCTTCCAGATAGGCTCCATCACTCCATCGGTAGACTTCCACAGCCAGTGTATTTTGTCCCTTTTGCAAAGACTTGGTGATATTGAACTCTGCAGGAGTTTTACTCCCCTGGCTGTAGCCCACTTTTTTCCCATTCACCCAGACATACATAGCTGATTTTACCCCTCCAAAGTGCAGGAACACCTGGTGTCCATCCCAACTGTCCGGAATGGTAAAATATCTTCTGTAAGAGCCGACCGGATTGTAATCATGAGGGATGTGGGGTGGATTGGCAGGAAATGGATAGTCCGTATTTGTATAAATAGGCACTCCAAATCCATACAATTCCCAGTTCCCTGGTACAATGATTTCGCTCCACTGGCTTACATCATAATCTTCCCTGTAAAAATTAATGGGTCTGTCAGCAGGCTTTCTAACCCATTTGAATTTCCAGTTTCCATTAAGAGAGCGATAAAACGGCGACTTCTCAGGATCGTTTATCAGCGCTGTCTTGGTATCCTGAAAGGGAATGTATGTGCAGTGAGCAGGTTCTTTGTTCCGGCCAAACACAGCGGGATTCTCCCAGTCTTCGACTTTTACTTCAGATTCTAGGCCAGACTTATACGGGGTTCGGGCTGCGCTCCCGAGTGAAATAAAAAAAAGCGAAAGGCATACAAGCATAATTCCAAATATTCCCCAAGTAGTTCGTTTATTCATATCTTCTATTCTCCTTTTCCCTGAATTATTCAAAAAAACTGCCGACACTATTTTTTATCTTCAAAAATATGAGCCAGTTATGTTGATTATTTCTCAATATTAACATTCAAACCTTCTCCAATGGCCTCATTTTATCAACATGTCATTTTATAGATAATGTTTTCCCGGTAACCTGTTATTACCTTAAAATAATCAGTCAAAAGTTGATTGGTCGCTTGATCCCCAGTGTCCACGAGCAAGGGACGGCCATGTAGTGAATTGATTTTCTGCTGGGTCGCAATAATGATAATGTTTTCCTTTCCAACGTGTTTAATAACTTGAGGACTTATTTGCTGATTTCCCCTTCCAAGTATATAACCCTGACCTCCTATAGGAGTAATGATCAATTTAGTTTTTTTCTCTTTGATCTTTTTCAGGAGCTCCGCCTCACTTAAGTCTATCCCCGCGAGCTTCTTTTTATGAATAAGATCGACTCCCAGCAAAGAATTGTTTATGCTTAACTTTTCCATTATCGCCCTTGGCGTTGTTCCGGGTCCAATGATGTAAAAGAACTCATCGGACATATTTTCGATAATTTCAAAGGCGATTGCTTCCTGGGAATACTTTTCGTTAACAGGACTCCCCGCTTTTAATCTCTGAACATGCCTTTTCTCAAAAGGAATCTTCAGATATCCGTATAACTTAGCAGACAATATTCCTTTTCTGTAATTTTCTTCATCGATATCCATGACTTCAGCTTCCCGAATATTTTTTGCCTTATCCTGCAAGTATAAAGCAGCCAACTCCCCTGCCCGTACTGGATTGAGAGCAAACACAGCAGAATGGATCTTGACCCCAGCAGGTATTCCCAAGACCACCATTGAGTCACCAATAGAATTATAAATGTCTCTTGCTGTTCCATCTCCCCCGGAAAAAAGCAGTAAATCTACACCTAAGTCCAGCATATACTTTGCCGCTTTTTCTGTATCTGAAGCAGTCGTTTTAGGATCTGCTCCAACATCAAGAACCTCAGGTGAAAAACCACAATCTCTGGCTGCTTTTTCACCCATTTGGGAACAGCATGTAATTAGTTTTACTGACTGTAAAAGAAACTCGAGCTTATAAAGGGCTTCTATAGTACGTTCCTGGGATTGAGGTTTTGCGCCGAGCTCTTTAGCTTTTTTTAGGATATCCAAACCATCTGTTCCTTTTAGACCAACACGTCCCCCCATTCCTGCTATAGGATTTACAATCAGACCTAGCTTCTTCAAAGGAAGTCAACTTTCCTTGAGAAATTTGATAATATTTTAGTAAATATTAATGATAGACATATAATTTTGCAAGAATTATTCTCCTGAATTATTCATAAAAACTGCCGACACTATTTTTTATCTTCAAAAATACGAGCCAGTTATGTTGGTAATTTCTCAATATTAACATTCAAACCTTCTCCAATGGCCTCATTTTGATTTTACGTCGGCATTTTTTACCTTTCAGGCGAGCCGATCTCACCGCACCTGCTTCGTTGCAGAGCATTCGCAGTGGAGAACCACAGCTTCACACTCTGCGCCTCACATCTACGGCAACCTCAACTCGTGAATAACCCAGGTCTACCTGAATTATTCATAAAAACTGCCGACACTATTTTTTATCTTCAAAAATATGAGCCAGTTATGTTGATTATTTCTCAATATTAACATTCAATCCTTCTCCAACAGCCTCATTTTAATTTTACATCGGCATTTTTTACCTTTCAGGCGAGCCGATCTCACCGCACCTGCTTCGTTGCAGAGCATTCGCAGTGGAGAATCACAGCTTCACACTCTGCGCCTCACATCTACGGCAACCTCAACTCGTGAATAACCCAGGTTAATTATCATTTTTGAAAAGAAATAGTTGTAATCCATACAATTCATAAGTATAATTTTGTGTCTCTTGATGCAAAATCCCATTTTTTTATCAGTTTTGTTATCCAAAGAAATAACCTTTACAACAATTTTTATATTTCAATCTTTTATTTAAACAAATCCAAATTTTTATGAGGATAAAAAATGAAAAAAAGGCAAAACACAAAACCTTATTTTTTAAGAAGGCCATTATTTCTTCTATTTTTAACCGTTCTAATCCTCTCCTTTTCCGCCAGCGGACTTCTGCCTGAAAACATCCCTATTAAAAAAGCCAATTACAAGCTGGCCGCACGATTCACCTCGGCTAAAATGAAAAAAATGGTCTTTTCCACATCTGTCAGCCCACACTGGCTTAAACACAGCGAGCGCTTTTGGTATACATACGAAACAAGCGAAGGCAAAACTTACTACATAGTCGATCCTGTGAAAAAGACAAACCGGCCGCTATTTGACAATGTCAAAATGGCATCCATGCTTACCCGGATCACCAAAGACCCTTACGATGCCAAGCATCTACCTATCAAGAAAATAAAATTTGTCAAAAAGGACCGGGCCATTCAGTTTGAAGTTGAAAGTTCCCAGGAGGAAAAAAAGGTTGAAAAGAAAGAAAAAGAAGAAGAAAAAAAAGAGATAAAAAAAGGAAAAGAGATAAAAAAAGAAAAAGAGATAGAGAAAAAGGAAGAAAAAGAGAAAAAGGAAGAAAAAGAGAAAAAGGAAGAAATAGATAAAAAGGAAGAAATAGATAAAAAGAAAGAAAAAGAGAAGGGAGAAGAAGCCGAGAAGGAAAAAGAAAAGCCCAAGAAAAAAATCTTCTATTTTGAATATGACCTGGCTACTGGCAAGCTCTCTTTACTTGAAGACTACAAAAAACCCCCTGAAAGACCAAAGTGGGCCTCTATATCCCCTGACGAAGAAACCGTTCTATTTGCACGCCATCACAACCTCTACTACATGGACAAGGTCAATTATGAAAAGTACCTGAAAAACAAAAAAGACCCTGACATTGTCGAACATCAATTGACCACAGACGGAGAAGAACATTACAGCTATGGCCGAGGTGAGAGGGGCCAGACCAATGTTGAAAAGGAAAAAAACAAGGACAAACGGAAAGGAGTCAGAGTCATCTGGTCAAGGGACTCGAAAAAGTTTGCTATGATCAGGTCTGATGAGCGTAAAGTCAAGGACCTGTGGGTTATCAATTCTGTTGCCAATCCCCGCCCAACCCTCGAAACATACAGATATCAAATGCCTGGCGAAGAAGAATCTCCCCATTATGAGATCCTGATTTTTGACCTTGAAACAAAGAAAAACATAAAGGTCAATACAGACAGATTCAAGGACCAATCTGTTTCCATCCTCACTGCGCGACTCCCGGCTAAAACCCGCGATGACGAAAACCGGCCAAGTCTTTGGCTGTCTGAAACTCCGGATAAACTCTATTTTTCCCGAACAAGCCGAGACCTACACCGGATCGATATTTGTGTGGCTGATTCTGCAACCGGTGAAACTAAAGTCTTGATCGAAGAGAGGCTCAACACATATATCGAAACCCGTAGACTGGGACTGGTTAACAATGGAAAAGAACTCATCCACTGGTCGGAAAGGGATGGGTGGGCACATTTTTATCTATTTGATGGAGACGGCAATCTGAAAAAACAGATTACATCCGGTCCCTTCCACTGTGAGAATATCGCAGGAATTGATGAAAAGAACCGCATCCTGTATTTTACTGCAAACGGCCGAGAGCAGGAAGAAGACCCCTACTATTACCACTTATACCAGGTTAACTTCGATGGAACCGGTTTCAAGCTACTCAATAAGGGAAATTTTAACCATTCCGCGAGCATGAATGATTCCAACATATTTTTCGTCGATAATTATTCCCGTGTTGATACTGTGCCTGAGTCTGTTCTATACAATAATCTGGGCAATATTATTTTAAAATTGGAGACTACTGATCTTTCCCTGCTTAAACAGGCCGGTTTTAAATTCCCGGAAACCTTTAAAGTTAAAGCAGACGATGGAATAACCGACATTTACGGAGTTATGTATAAACCTTTTGATTTCGACGAGAACAAACTGTATCCAATTATAGCTTATGTCTATCCTGGGCCCCAGACAGAAAGCGTGCCAAAATCTTTCTCCTCAAGGTCCAGCGATATGGCACTTGCTCAATTCGGTTTTATCGTTATATGCGTGGGAAACAGGGGTGGTCATCCTGCACGTTCCAAATGGTATCATAATTATGGATACGGAAACCTGCGTGACTACGGACTTGCGGATAAAAAAGCCGCTATTGAACAGCTGGTTATTAGATATCCTTACATAAACATTGATAAAGTTGGCATTTACGGTCATTCCGGAGGAGGATTTATGTCCACTGCTGCAATGCTCGTCTATCCCGACTTTTTTAAAGTGGCAGTCTCATCTTCCGGAAACCACGAGAACAACGTATACAACCGGTGGTGGAGTGAAAAACACCATGGAGTCAAAGAAGTCGTTGATAAAGACGGGAATATCAAATTCGAATACGATATCGCAAAAAACTCTGAGATCGCAAAAAACCTGAAGGGACACCTGCTCCTGACAACAGGAGACATAGACAACAATGTCCATCCAGCCAATACGCTCAGGCTGGCCAACGCGCTCATCCGTGCAAATAAGCGTTTTGATTTCTTCGTATTCCCTGGACAAAGACACGGCTATGGCGATATGAACGATTACTGGTTCTGGATAAGAGCCGATTATTTCTGCAAACACCTGATAGGAGATTATTCGCAGAGTGTGGATATGACCGAACTCAACCGCGAAAAAGAAATGACCGGTAACAAAAAGCGAAAGTGAAATAAATTATAGCTTGGACCTCCATTTTCCAGATTGAAGCTGAATAAAAATAATTTAACAAAAACACCATGGAATTTGAGAACAGACCCCTCTAAACCGAATCATTCATAACTTGCTTCACATGTTTTTTGATTAAAAATCTTTTTGGTCAGGAAATATTTTCAAAAAGCCTGGCAGCATTTCCACCAAGTATCCCTGCTTTTTCTGCTGAAGAAATGTTCAATTTTTTTATACTCTTTACCATTTTCTCCAGACTTCCGATCTGATGAGGATAATCACTTCCGGCCAGTATATGGTCTGCACCGGCAAATTTTACGGCAAGCTGCAGTGCATTTATATCAAAGTTCACCGAATCATAGTAAAAATCTTTTAAGTATTCACTCGGCGGTTTACTAATGTGTTCTCTGCATTCCTTGAACGCAAAATATCCTCGGTCAAGCCTCTCTGCAAGATAAGGGACAGCTCCGCCCAGATGTGCCAGAACCCATATTATTTTTGGGAATTTTTCGACAACCCCGCTAAAAACAAGCTTTGCCGCTGCAAGTGTCGTGTCAAAAGTGAATCCAACTAACGGCATAAGCCAGTAATCCGTCATGGCTTCTACTCCAACTGGAAAATTCGGGTGAATATAAAAAACCGCTCTTAAATCATTTGCTTTTTCATAGAGAGGCCAAAAACGTTGGTCACTTAATGCAGTCCCATTAATATTGCTGAAGAGCATTACTCCCTTAAATCCCAGATCTTTAAAAACGCGCTCCAGCTCAACAACCGAAGCGTCAGGGGCATTCATAGGTAGTGTAGCCAAAACATCAAACTGCTCGCCGTGTTTTTTTATTATTTTTGCGAAACCATCATTAACCATTCGAGCTAGTTCCACAGAGCGCTCTGGAGTCTCAATCTGAGTCCCCGGGGTTGTGAATGTGAGAATTTGTTTGTCAACTCCAGCATCCTTTATAGCTTTTTCTCGAAAATTGATATCCCTGTGCGACGGAACAAGTATGTTGTAATCTCCGGGATAATGTAAGAGCGGATTGTTGTCCGCATCAAACGTCACTTTAATAAAACTTTGCCCTTTCTGTATAGCCTCAAGATATTCCTGCGGATAAAAATGATTGTGAAAATCAATAATCATAATTTCAACTCCTTCTCGTTTTTTTTACCCATAAAAAATAAACTGGCCACCCCACTAAAACCAGGGATAATCCAAACAAACTTTCCCTTGGGTCAGATATTATTTGATTGGCTACTATTAAAAATGAAAACACAATAAAAATAGCCGGAATTACAGGATAACCCCAGATTTTGTAACTGCGAACAATATTAGACCTGCGCCGAAACACGAACAATCCAATGGCCATCAAGGCGAAGAAAATCCATTCTGTATACACTACTCTGATAAAAAGCTTTTGATACGTTCCGGTCATAACCAGAATCGATGACCAGACTGCCTGGATAACAAGAGCCCTATGGGGTGTGTGGTACCGGGGATGCACTGCACCAAGCCATCGAAACAACAGACCATCTCTTGCCATAGAATAATAAACACGAGGCCCACAAAGGATAATACCACTTAATGCTCCAAATGTTGAAAAAATTACCAAAAATGACATAAATGAACCGCCTCCATACCCAAGGAGTGCGTCTGCTGCATCTGCTGCAATCCTCTTGGAAGATGCTACAACATCCAACGGCAGAACATACATATATACCGCATTTAATGCTATATAGCATAAAGTGACTATCACTATGCCAAGCATCAAAGCACGTGGAATAGTCTTCCGTGGATTGATAGTCTCCTCGGAGTTATATGTGACCATGTGCCATCCTCCAAAGGCAAATAATCCAGCAACAAGGGCAAGAAAAAAACTGTTAACGGAAATCTCAGGACTTACAATATTTTGTGTTACAAAATGTTCAGGATTTTTTGATCCAAGCACAAAACCAAGAACAACAATAAATATTATTGCACCAACTTTTCCCAGAGTAAAAAGTGCTTGTACTGTGCTGCCATGTTTGACACCCAGGTAATTAATAGCAGAAAGTGTAATTATTACAACAACCGCGACAAGCTTGACAGTTGTATTATCCAGAGGGATGAAAAATCCAACATACCGGGCAAATATAACTGCAATCGCAGCAATTATCCCTGAATGAACACTCCAGAACATCCCCCACCCCCATAAGAAACCAATGGATGGTGAATAAGCTTCTTTTAAGTATACATAAACTCCCCCGGACTGAGTGAAAATTGAGGCTAGTTCTGCACATACCAACACTCCAAAAAACGTCAAGACACCTGCAGCTAACCATACAAGAAAAACTCCACCCACCGAGTTCACCTGTCCGGTTATTTCGGAAGGTTGGACAAAAATTGATGCACCAATTATTGTGCCAGCAACCATTGCCGTTGCATGAGGCAGACCGATCACTCTTTTTAATTCAGGAATTTTCGGAACGTTCATGGTTTAATTTTTATTACACTTAATATTCTTTTTATGTTTTTTTAAGGTATATCTCGTATTTTTTTATAAAGTTTTTTTCCTATTCATTTTCCACTCTTTCCAGATTATTTCTCTTATAACTTTTTTTAAAATATATATAAACAAGTATCCCTATTGCCATAAATATCAAGCCAGCTACAGCATGCAACGGCTTCCCAATTAGAGTGCTAATAACAAATAAAGTAGAAATCAATACAAAAATAATTGGTGTAACCGGATAACCCAGCGTTTTATAAGGCCGGGCTATATCTTTCTTCTTGTATCTAAAAATAAATATCGAAAATCCGGTTAGCGCAAAAAATATCCAGTCTGTAAATACAACATATGTGATAACATCTTCAAATGTTCCCCAGAACAGAAGTAATATAACTGCCCAGGTGGATTGGAATAATATGGCATTAACTGGAGTCCTGAATTTAGCATGAACTTCAGCCAGTTTTTTAAAAAAGATACCATCATACGCCATGGCATAATATATTCTTGGTGAAGAGAGAGTGTATATCCCGGCAGTTCCAAATACAGATATGGCAATAATGATTGCAACAAGAAAACCGCCAAAAGGGATCACTGTAGTCACGGCATCTGCGGCAAGACTGCTGGATAAAGCAATCTTTTCAACAGGCAACAGAAACAAATAGGCTAGATTAGTTAAAAGATAAACCGCAGTCACTACCACTGCGCCTACAATCATTGCTCTCGGTACCGTCTTCCGCGCATTTTTTGCCTCACCTGCTACAAAAGAGGCATGCTGCCATCCTCCATAGGACCACAAAACACCGATAAGCGCCAGTCCAAAAGCGACAACTATATTGCCCGAAAAAACAGGTAATTCTGGTTTGATTTGAACAAATTTAGGATCTCCCAGGAATAATCCTATTATTACAATCCCAGCAATTCCAATTAATTTAAGCCCTGTGAAGGCATTAGAAAAAACCTCTGCCGCCTTCACTCTTAAAATGTTAACAATTGTAACAACAAGAATTGCTGATACTGCAACTATCTTAATTCCTGCCTCTCCCAGAGGAACAATAAAGCCCAAATAATAGGCAAAAGCAATACTTAAAGCTGCTATCGCTCCTGAAGAAATAACTAGCAAATATGCCCAGCCATATAGAAAGCCGAAAAGGTCTCCATAAGCTTCTTTTAGATAAGCATAAACTCCACCTGCTTCTGGAAACATAGCCCCTAATTCGGCAAATGTTAACGCACCGGTTAGTGTAATGACTCCACCTAAACTCCACACCAGAAGAATCAGCATTGGGCTTTTGAGAAAACCTGCAATCTGGGAAGGTGTTAAAAAAATGCCAGAGCCAACACAGGAGCCAATTGCGATCATGGTCAGCCCGTACAGGCTCAACTCTCTTTTTAGTCCCGTCACAGCAATCCTTTTGTCTGCTTAATCATCCTAAAGACATTATGAAGTATTTAGCTTATGTTCACTGTTTTGCGGCGATTTTAGCCTTATTATTATTTTATTTTTGTAAACTTATTGCTATTTATATAAATTGAACAAAGTAACAGAAGTAAAATTAATTTGATATTTTTTTGGAATAAAAGAGCGATGAAGAAGGAATAATCTGTTTTGTTATCTTGGTGGATGAATAAAAGACTTCAAAATCCACTCCACCGCTCCGCTGAAAAAACTCAACTGTTATAGGATGTATACCGGCTTGAAGCGCTATACGGCCAAAGACCTCCTTTGATCCGTGCAACCCATCATTATCCACAACAACTTCGTCCCCAATAGAAAGACTACTTCCATCATCAGAAACAACATAAAATTTGTAGACGTCGTTTTCTGGCACTGTTATAAACCCTGTGAACTTAAAAGCAAAATCCTCTTTGCGCTTCTTTGTACTTATCTCAAACCGAGTAACTATCCCTGAATCTACCGGTTCTATTAAATTAAAATCAGGAAGTTTTTCCCACTTGCCATGGTAATATTTATAGTAAAGTCCTGGTTTTAAATCGATATTTTTCTCTGCCTTCCTTGGGTCAACTTTCTTGAATGTTTTTGTTACTACATTACTTATGGCGTGACCATTGCGATAAATCTGGCATTTTACCGTTGTTGTTTTTTCCAGCGTGATAACTTTCTGGTAAAAAGGAGAGCCAGATGTTGGATTGCTCCCATCAAGCGTGTAACGAATCTTTACATTACCAAAATTACTGGAAAGTTTAACCTCATGAGGATTGCAGAAGATGTCGCTTTCAGCTTTTATCTCCGGTTCTCTTACAACTTCCGGCTCTTCTTTGAACTCCAACACAATAACCGAAACAATTGAGTCAGGTGCTTCCTTCGGCACAGAGAGAACAGCTTCACCATACTTGTAATAAATATCTATTTTAGTTTTTGGATCAGCCAATAAATAGGCCGATTCAGCTTTACTGACAAGTCCTGGCACATGAAGTTTGCCATTTTCTGGCCAGTCAAAAACATGGAGAAACAACTTTTGTGGTTTTGTAGTACTACGGCCCCAATCCAGTTTTGAGAACAGGCTGGCTGTAGTTCCGTATATGCTCTCGCCGTTAATTTTCATCCATTTTCCCATGGCCGCTAAACGGTCTATACTTGGTTGCGGGAACAGACCTTCGGCAGTCGGGCCAACATTCAGCAGGAAATTACCTCCCTTACTCGTTATGTCAACAAGTTTCCGGATCAAATCCTTTGTTGATTTCCAGTTGTGATCGTTCTTGTTGTAGCCCCAATGGTCATTCATTGTCATACATGTCTCCCAGTCATATCCAAGCCCAGTTGAGGGGATTTCCTGCTCAGGGGTCCCAAAATCTCCGGCAGCGGTCTCAGGATCAAATGTGCCTGCCATCCCTGCACGCCCTTTACCGACACGGTTATTGATAATGATATTGGGCTGGAGCGAGCGCACATATTTATAAAGATCACTACCTTTTTGTTGGTCCCACGTGTTTTCCCATTCACCATCAAACCATAAAACTCCAATTTCGCCGTAGTTAGTGACAAGCTCTTTAACCTGGCCTTTTAAATATTCAATGTAGCGGTTAAAATCAGCTCCCTCTGCAGAGCGTTTTTCCCATTGACGACGCGGTAGATAATCCGGATGGTGCCAGTCCATGATTGAGTGATACCAGCACATTTTAAGTCCCTGTTTACGGCATTCCTCTGAAAGTTCCTTCATAATATCCCGTTTAAAAGGAGTGGCATCCACAACATCATAATCTGTAAGCTTTGAATCAAACAGGCAAAAGCCATCATGGTGCTTGCTGGTAATAACAATATATTTCATGCCGGCATCCTTAGCTATCTCCACCCATTGTTTAGCATCGAACTTAACCGGATTGAATTGAGGTGCGAACTTTTCGTACTGCTTCACGGGAATCTGTGCAGTGGTCAGTATCCATTCAGCATGTCTTGTCTCTCCTTTCCACTCACCAGCAGGCACAGCGTAAAGACCCCAGTGTATGAATAGACCAAAGCGAGCTTCACGCCACCATGCCATCCTATTATCCTTCTCTGTACTTTTGCAGACTACAAATAAACTAATTATCAAACAGAATAAAACTAAAAGAAAAATTGGCCTTACAATAAAACATTTTTTCAACATTTCCTCTCCTTTATTTCTATTTAATATCACAGGAAATAAATGACCGTAATTTAATCATTTATTGACGTTTTACTTTATGTTTTTTTAAATAGGCTCTCCAGGTAATAGCCCATTTATCAGGATCATCCAGCGTGCTGTTATCAATCTTGTGGACAACACTGTTATAAGGTGCATTTTTGACTTTTTCTGGGTTTTTGTATGCTTCCTCGGCAACTCTTTTCAGCCCGGAAATATATTCATCGATCTCATCTTTTGAGTAAGATTCAGTCGGTTCAATAGTGAAGGGCTGGGGAACAATAAACGGATGGTGGCTTGACCATAAATGGAATCCAAAATCAGCCATCCGGCATGTCACATCTTCTGTTGTCACTCCTGTATCTTTTGTAAGCTTATCCCAGCTGTATCTTACCTGCTCTATCCGGTGTCTTCCTGCTGCATAAGGCGCAGAGGCACCTCTTATCTCCTTTACTTTTTTAAGAATATAGTTGTTATTTAAGACAGCAACATTTGCGGCTTCCTTAAGTCCTGCGGCTCCCAAGCTCATTATCCATGCATAGGCTCTTAAAATGACAGGGAAAACCCCTAGAAATCCTCTTATTTTCCCAATAGTATTGGGAAGGTTATAATTCAAAAAGTAAGTATCCCCATCAAACTCAACAACTGGAACAGGCAAATAGCCTTTTAGCTCATCCGTTACCCCGAGTGCTCCAACTGCAGGACCACCACAGCCATGAGGAGACGAGAAGGTCTTGTGCAGATTAAAAAAACAGATGTCAAATTCAGCTTCTTTAGCCCTTGTAACGCCAAGTATTCCATTTGCATTGGCCTGGTCATATCCGCAAATGCCTCCTGCTTCATGTACAATTTTTGTAAACTCAACAATTTTAGGGTTAAAAATTCCGGTGTCTTCTGGATTTGTTATCAACAACCCAGCCGTCCGGCTGGACACAGCCTTTTTTAATGCTTCAACCTCGGGCAGTCCATCTTCACCTTGATAAAGGGTGATTACCTTATACCCTTTTACTACAGCCGCAGCAGCATCTGATGGATGAGAAAATATGGTAGTAATAATTTCATCTCTCCGGTTTGCCTCTCCACGAACATCAAAATAGGCAAAAATTATGGAAGCCATCGCCAAAATCGCCGAGGAACCTCCTCCAGGTTGAAAAGTAAACCTGTTAAGCCCTGAAATCTCTCTAAGGAAAGTATCCAGTTTATATATTATTTCCAGTGCCCCTTGAACCGTATTCTTTTCCTGCAGCGGATGAAGTTCAGTTACTTCAGGAGAACGGGCTAAGATCTCGTTGATTTTTGGGCTGTATTTCATCGTGCAAGTCCCCTGCCCTAAATCAACATTAAAATCCGCTCCAAGGCAATGCTGTGATAATCGAAGATAATGCTTGAGAACTCTCATTTGAGAAATCTCTGGAAGAGCAGGGGCTTTTTTTCTCTTCATATTTTCAGGCAATAAAGATATACCATCACCAACACAATCTTCGATTTCTTTTTCAACTTCAGGTATTAAAATACCCCTTTCTCCTTCTTTACTTAATTCAAAAATGATGGGCTCATCCCATTTTGCTTGATGAAAGTTCCTTATTTTTGATTCTCTATTTATTCCCATGGCCAAACCCTCCTTATCTCTCCAAATAATCCTTCAGTGCTTTGGCCAGCTTATCTATGTCTTCTTTGGAATGTACTTCAGTCACGCAGTACAATGCACAATTTTCCAGCTCAGAAAATTCCTCAGAAAGATCCTTTCCTCCAAATATGCTGGTCTTTCTTAAAAATTCATTAATCTCACTAACTGTTTTTCCGGTTTTTTTAAAATCAACAACAAATTCCTTAAAATGCGGCGACTCAAACAAAGGAGCCTTAACGCCTTTTATCTCTCCCAGCTTCTTCATGGCGTATTGGGATTTCTGCATTATGGTCTTGCCTAGCTCCACCATTCCCTTGGGCCCCATAAGAGATAGATAAACGCCGGCTGTAATCCCCCATAAAGCCGCATGAGTCCCGACAAATTCCTTGCCTTCTTCTCTAACAGCAAAAGATGTTCTCTCATAAGCAACGTCCCCAAAACCATACTCTCCTTCAACAGAAGTTTTTGTAATACCAAAAAGTCGGGATGGAAACTCCATCACGAATTTCTCTTCGTCACGGGTTGCAATAAATCCTCCCAGACCTCCTCCATAGTTCATATGAATGCCAAGTCCCTGAATATCACCACAAACTATATCCGCACCATAATTACTTGGAGGAATTATTATACCTAAAGAAACCGGATCAACTCCTACAAGACATAACGCTCCATTTTTGTGGGCGATACTGGATATGTCCTCACCCTGAAATTCGATAAACCCCAGGTATGAAGGATTTTCAAAATAAACGCCGGCTGTATTTGTGGACATTTTTGCTTCCAAATCATCAAGGTCCATCAGTCCGGTTCGAGGATTATGTTTAACCATTTTTACGGCAACAACAGGCCTGCAGTAATTTTTTACAGCTAGAAGCCTTTCAGGAGATATCGTATCGGACACAAGTATCTCATTTCTCCCTGTAATTCTTCCTGCCATTCTTATTGAAGTACTCGCTGCCTGGCACCAGTCATAAGTCGGCACATTAACCACATCCAGGTCTAAAAGTTCGCCCATCAGGCTCTCATACTCAAAAAGCGCCTGGAATCTTCCATGGTCTTCGTATGGCTCTCCTCCGTAGGCCGTTAAAAATTCTGACCGCTGGTTGATTTCATCACAGACAGCAGGAACATAATGCTGCCAGCACCCTGCGCCCAAAAAGTTGATATTTTCCCTGCATGTTCGGTTTTTAGAGAGAATTTTTTCCACATGCCGTTTTAACGCATATTCAGATGGCAATGCTTCAGGAAGATTCAACTCCCCTTGGAATCTCAGATTTTTTGGGATATCCTCATAAAGTTCATAAATATCCTTTACTCCGATCTCCTCCAGCATACTGGCTTTAACTTTAGGGGCAGAATTCGGAATATACGGATGCACCCTTTTTTCCTCTTTTTTCATATTAGCCTCCAAAAGATGCGGATCTTTATGGTTTTATTTTTCAGGCAAGACCTCCACCGTCAACAACCAGTATTGAGCCCGTGACCCAGCTTGACATATCGCTGGCAAAGTAAAGAACAGCGTTTGCAATATCCTCAGGAATCCCAACACGACCAATTGGCCGGTCTGCGGCTTCCCTTAGGAATTTTTCCTCTTCCTCACCTAATTGAGCAGCCTCATCATATAAAAGTGGAGTATCTGTATCACCGGGGCATACACAATTTACACGAATGCCGTGTTTTCCATGGTCAATGGCCATGGCACGGGTTAGATTGACTGTTCCTCCCTTAGCCGCACAATAGGCTGCAGCATTGGGTCCGCCTTTGAGTCCCCATCCTGAGCCTGCATTAATTATGCTACCCCCTCCATTTTCAATCATATAAGGAATGACATGATGGGATAGTAAGTATATAGCTTTCAGGTTTACATCTAAAACCAGATCCCATTCCTCTTCGCTTAATTCAACAATGTTTTTACGCTTTATAACTCCGGCATTATTAAAAAGGATGTTTATGCTCCCGAATTCTTGATAAACATTCTCAGCAACTTCTTCACAATCTGAATATGAAGTAACATCACACCAGAAAAATTCAGCATCCCCGCCCATTTTTCTAATTTTTTTTACCTCTTTTTTTCCTTCGGACTTATTGATATCTATTAAAGCAATAGTGGCACCTACTTCTGCTAAACGCCTTGCTGTCCCCAGACCAATTCCGGATGCTCCTCCTGTAATCATGGCAACTTTTCCTTCTAAAGAAATTAGTTCTAAAGCTTTAGTATCTATATCCATAACTATTCCCTCCAAAATATCATCTAATATTCCAGGTTTATAAATACTGTCCTGATGTTTCGCCGCCTTCAATGGGTATCGCTTGGCCAGTAATATAAGAAGCCTCATTTGATGCTAAAAAAACAAATAATGCAGCTACCTCTTCTGGCGTAGCGTGACGGCCTAAAGGAATCATTGAATTAGCCTTCTCCATCATCTCCAGTGTATATTCAGACTGTTGCATCGGAGTAAGCACACACCCCGGGCAAACAGCATTAACTCTTAACCAAGGTGCAAATTCTAGAGCCAGGGTTTTTGCCAGCAAAATGACTCCTGCCTTTGAAGCATTATAATCTGCATAAAGAGGGTGCGCTTCTATTCCGTTTGTGGAAGATGTCATTAAGATAACTCCTGAACGCTGCTTTTTCATTCTTTGGATAGACTCTTTAGCACAGAGGAACATTCCATCTAGATTAATTCTAAGGACTTTTGACCACTGCTCATATTCAATATCTAAGAAGGGTTTACGCACACTTATTCCAGCATTTGAAACGAGCACATCAATCCCCCCAAGAATTTTTTCTGCTTTATTAAATGCTGTTTTCATGTCTTCAGGATTACAAACGTCTCCGCAAATCCCACCGGATAATTCCGGATTACGTGCCAGAGCTTTATTTAGGGCTTTTTTTTCCCAATCAATAATAAAAACTTTTGCCCCTTCAGCAATAAACCTTTTTCCTGTCGCGAGGCCAATTCCACTTGCTGCCCCCGTAATCACGACTCTTTTATCTTTAAGATCCTTGTACACTCCCATTTTACTCTCCTTTTTGGATTTATCTTCTCTACAGCTTATATCAAAGGAAAAAAATGAGGTCAAATAATAATATAGGAATCGGAGTGAGAGAAAAAACATCAAGCGCAAAATTTACCTAAAAAGGAGTTCCTCTCTTTGCTATTTAAATGTTATCGTGTATCATATAAAACTAACAATAAACAAGGAAATTATTGTGTACAAAACAGGGGTAAAAATATTAGAAGCCACAATCGGCATTGAATCTAACAGAGAAGAGCTTCTTCCTCACCTTCCCTTCAAGACAGAAGTCAAATCACTTCTTACCGACTTTAAAGATGTCAAGAGTTTACCCTATTCACCTGACCTTGATGGGTATATTTCAATCGTTGATTCGGACGAAGAGCCTTCTGTTGAGTATTTAAAGGATAAAATAAATTTTCGAGGCCCTTTCCTCAATCTCACAAAAGAAGCCTCGGATCTAAGGTTTAGCCTGTGGGGAAACCAGGGATTCCTTTACAGATACACTCTTTACTTGCTGGAAAAAAAGCACAGGATTTTCAACTTTCACGCCTGTGCACTCTATCATGAAGAAAAAAAGCAGATATATGTTGTTACCGGAGGAGCCGGAAGCGGAAAAACTGTCTATATTCTCACAGGTTTAGCTAAAGGGCTCAAACTCTTTTCCACTGAGACAGTGCACTTGCGGATTAAAAGGGGAAACATATTTTGGTTCATGGGCTCTCTTATTGATAATGTGAGGCTGGGAACTTTAAAGCACAATTTTCCCCGGTTCTTACCCAAAATTGAAACGCAAGAACCTGGTGAGGAGTGGCAAAAGAAAATCGCTTTAGATCTCTCCTCTTACAAAACTGACTTTGAACAACTTTCTACCCCATGTGAAGTAATTTTATTGCTGCCTCGAATAGAAGAAGGGCGAAAAGGCTCTCTTATAAATCCCATAGAGGATAAAAGAAAAGCTGTCAAAGCCTTATTTGACAATATAACCCAGAAATTAACTGAGACTATGATTCTCTACGATAAAATCCCTGTGCTTGGATTTGAAGAAAAAGAGATGGCTCACACCCGGCTAAAACTCGTTAATCAGCTCGTCCATCACAAGGCATTGATTAAAATAGCTTCTGTTCTTTCAAATCCATATGACTGCTGGGGAGACCTCTTGAAATAAACGATAAGGAGAAAATAATGAGCAAAGCTTGGAAAGGTGTTATTCAAATGCCCGCTGAAGGAAGAACAACCAAGCCCAGAGAAATAGGCCTGACAATGGTTATTGATAAAGGGATAGGAATTCATCAACTCGAAGACTTGATTCAGGTTTCCGGTGGATATATCGACATTATCAAACTGACCTTTGGAACTTCAGCTTTTTATGAAAAAGACATTTTAAGAGAAAAGAATGAAATGATCACTTCCTCCAACATTGATGTTATGCCAGGAGGTACTTTTCTTGAGGTTGCAGTCTGGCAAGGTGTCTTTGACGAGTATTTAAAAAGAGCCAGAGAGCTAGGATTTTCAGCAATTGAAGTCTCTGATGGCACTATTAAAATAGACAGGGAAACGAGGAAGGATATCATAAAAAAAGCCCTTGATAAGGATTTTAGAGTTTATACGGAAGTCGGGAAAAAAGACCCTGAAGAAATCCTGTCCATATCACTTATTCATCAATTGATCGGAGAAGATATGGAAAATGGGGCATTAAAAGTAATTATTGAAGCCCGGGAAGCCGGGAAAGGTGTAGGAATTTATGATCCGGAGGGGAAGATCAAGAACGACGAAGTAAACAACATCATTGCTGGTGTCGAAGATATCAACTGTTTAATGTGGGAAGCTCCTCTGAAAAATCAACAGCAAGCTTTGATCCTTTGGCTAGGACTGAATATAAACCTGGGAAATATCCCCCCGTACGAGGTTCTTGCACTGGAAGCTCTCAGACAAGGAGTCCGTGGAGATACTCTGAAAAAAGCTTACCTCGATAAGAAGGATTGGACAAAATAGAGGATTTTTTATTTATTCAACTCTTTCCAGGAGCTGAATCAATACTGAGTGCTCGCCTGCAGGAACTTTAAACCTCTTTGACTTGCCTTTAAATACATCTACTATCTCATCATCTATTAAAAGCTGGTATTTACCTTTGACCAAAAAACGAATCTTTATCTTTCTTTTCTCAAATGCCTTTATGTCAAAAGAGATTTCGTTCTCAGAGTAAAGAAAATGACGGAAAACAGCACTTCCATTTACACTCAATATTTGTTTGTCTTCTTCTTTTAACTTAACTGCGGAGCGGGAAACCTCTACCTCATAGTGGCGGTCCTGGATTGAAATCCTGGATAGGCTGCCTTTCTCTTCAGGATCTATCATCCCAAACCTGAAGCCTTCCCAAGGAGTAAAATCCAGGTACTCTTCAAGAGCAATCAAGGCAAATAGAGCTCCCCAGCTTTGAAACCTTTGTCCCCTTGCTTCTCCTGTTCGTGAATCAAATTTTTCAGGACAGAGCTGGTAATTTTCCCAGGTATTGAGGAATAGGTTAGAGCTTCTCTCGGCAAATTCAGAAGCAATAGCATCAAAATGATAAGCTTTTAATCCCTGATAAACCAGATAATTGGTTGGAGGCCAGATCGTTCCTCTCCCGTCCTGTGTGTCTTTAAAGGAAGGATCATCCCGAGATATTGTGGGAATAACAAAATCTCCCCAGAACTCTTCATGGTTTAGAAGATGTCTGGTCATCCGCAGAGCCATCTTCTTGTCAGGGATACCGGCAATCAAGGGATAAAAATTTGAGGCTGCTTTTCTTGATGAAAATTTCCCATCCCAATGACGGTCAAAATAGAAACCTTCTTTCTCATCCCATAGAACTGTGTTTACCAGCTCTTTCATAGTCTCATACTCATCCATATAGCTTTCATAATCAACACTTCTTTCAAGAGAATCAGCAATATGGGCAAGACACCAGGCATCAAGTGTGTAAAGGCTGTTCAAGTCGATGCAGTTTATAGTTAATGTTCCTGTATCCTGATTAAATGTCGCTTCATCCCAATTCGGTAAATCATTCTTCCCCGACTCCCACATAGCTCGCTTTTTTCCTTCCAGATTTTCTTCCCAGGGAGGAACACTCTGAGGTAAATACTCTATATCTGTTCCCCACTCAAGGAGCCCATCTCCATTCCCATCCCGCCGGGCCAGACCACTGGCTTTCTTTTCTTTCCAGAAAGAATGCCATCTCTTAAGATAGGGATAGGCATGTCTCAGTAAGTCTAAATCGCCCGTTCTCTGGAATAATTTTAAAACAACATAAGAACCAATGGGAGGCTGGGACCGGTCAGGAGTCCCTCCAAAACGACCCCGCCAGTTTGGGATATTCCCGTTGGGATATTGAGTATCAAGAACTGCTTTAATGATGTCCTTTGCATGTTTAGAACTTTCGATAGATACTTCTAAGGCGTTGAAAAAAGAATCCCATTCAAAAATCGTCCAATGACCAGGATTTCCCTCGGGCGTGGAAAAAATACTACTTCGACTTGAAGGAGCATAAAATCGGTGATTACCTGGTTGATAAAGGGTCATCCAAAATAGATTATTTGTGATGGCTCTTGCGGCTCCTGTATAGAGCCCTTCAACCTTCACTCTTTTCGAACTGTATCTGTTTTCTTCATCCTTCAGTATAGAATCAATTATCTCTTCATTTTTATAATAATTTATTTGGTCATTCAAACTCCGGTCTTCCTCCCCTACTCCAGCAACAAAATAGAGGTTGTTATTCTTTTGCAAAGTAAAAGAAAGATCCAGTTCTTTCCCCTGAGATTCTGTAATCAAATCTCCTTTTGGGGAAGTCCAAAGTAAATAATGATAATTGTTTGCACTTTCTCCTTTAACTTGTCCATCTGGAAGAATTAGATACTTCCCCTCAAAATCCCAAGGGAAATATTGAAGGAGGTGAATCTTTATCCCCTCAGGAGCTTTAATCCGTCCTAAAACAGTTCTTTCATCCTGGCGGGACCACTCCAAAATTAATGTATCTGATTTTGAAGATGGTTTAATAAGAATAGGGGTATCATTTTCCATGTTAAACGGAAGGCTCAAATCTAGTTTTATTCTTGCATACAATCCATCTGGAGAATGAGGGCCCACTTCTGAGATGAGGTATAAAATATCATTTCCATCAGCTACCGCGTTCTCTTTCTCAATCTTTATACGAAAAGCAAACACACACTCCGGATGCGGAGCTAGGACAAGGCCACTCCAAGCTTTTCCCTCAAGGGCACCTATAAAAACATCCTGCCATGGATAATAGATTTCAGCATTAAAGGATTGAATTAACAAGCAGAAAAATAGGAAAGCAACAAGCAAATTTTTGCGTATCTTCATCAAGACAAACCTTAAAAAAAATTCCTGCCAACAAATAATTTAAGCCAAATCTTTAATTAAATCAATAAGTTTATCTGCTCCATCCTGTCTTTTAATGCCCCCCTCAGTTTTAAACTTCAGATACAACCAAAAAAGATCGCTCTTTGAGCCTTGGCTTTATCTCTAATTTTTCCATCTATTTATCCAGACGGAAAAGACCATATTCCTTTGCCCATTTTATGGCCTCAGAATACTCGCTCTTTTTAAGGCGCCGGGCGATCTTAGGGTAATCAAATGCTTTGTGTTCAGGCCTATACTGTCTCATTATATTGATGTAAGTTGTCTTGGAAAGGTTCTCCGCTACAAATTTTAAGAATTCCTTTGTTCCTGCTATCCTGTTAGGAAGAACTAAATGTCTTAAGATCAATCCTCTCTTTGCTATTCCTCTCTTATTTACCTTCAAATCCCCTACCTGACGATATATCTCTTTAAGAGCAATCTTAACGTAGTAGGGATAACTGTAGGCTCCATCTGAGTATTTTGCCGCATACTCAGGATTCATGTATTTACAGTCAGGGAGGTAGATATCAATGATTCCATCCAGAAGCTGTAATATTTCCATCCTCTCGTAGCCGCTTGTGTTATAGACCATAGGAATACGGAGGCCTAAAGGTATGGCCTTTTGTATAGCTTTTACGATATTGGGTAGATAATGAGCAGGAGTAACCAAATTAATATTGTGACACCCCATTTGCTGGAGTTTGATCATTACCTCAGCCAGCCTTTGGTCTGAAATCTCAATCCCTTCTCCTTCGATACTTATCTTGTAATTCTGACAGAAAACACATCTCAAGTTGCAGTGTGAAAAAAATATCGTCCCCGATCCTTTTCTCCCGACCAGGGGAGCTTCTTCGCCAAAATGGGGAGCCGCGCCTGAAATCTTAACCCTGGAACTCGCCTGGCATCTCCCGACCTCACCCTTTATTCTGTTAACACGGCAATCTCTGGGACAGAGAAAACAATTCTCATAGATTGAATACAATTTTTCGACACGCTCAGAGAGAACTCCTTTCTTTTCAAGTCCGATATATGAAGGGTATTCATTTATATCTTCTCTAGCGCCATATAAAGTCCTCGTTCTCCCATCTAATGAATCAACAGGGAGAAAAAGGGCAGAACTCATTAAAAATAATGAATCAGCCAGGAAATTGCGCCTTGATATTATCTTCATTTATCTACCCTTTTGATAATATTAGTATATACAAAATCCTTTTTGAATAAAATGGAAAGCTTTTATTTTCGGATTAAGTCTTTTGCTTTACATCTTTGGGAAAATTTTTAAATTCCCCAGATTTATAAATCGTTTCAATTTCTCTAAATAAAATATCTATTTCTTCATTTTTTGTGTAAAAATGAGGCCCTACTCTTATAATATCTGGTTCGTTATCTTCACCTTTCCTGAAATCAACTTTCACTTTTCTTTGTTCTAAGGCCTGTTTGACAGAAAAAGCATGGGGCAAATTAATGGAAACCGCTCCTCCTCTGTAATTATTTTCCTTTGGTGTAAAAGTGCAAAATCCTCTTTTTTCAGCTTTTTTGATAATCAACTCTGTGAGGGCAAGCGATTTCTTGCGTATCTCAGTAACTCCAATTTCTTTGATTATATCCAGGCCGGCCTTTGCGGTGTAAAGGCAGGGAACAGCTGGGGTGCCGGACATGAACCTGTAAGCACCACTTGTATATTCCATCTCCCTGGCAAAGAGAAAAGGTTCCCTATGGGCAAACCAGCCTGTCAAATGAGGCTGAAGCCTCTCCGAAAGCTCTGGCCTGACATATAAAAATGCATTCCCCGGACCTCCGCAGAGCCATTTCAGACAACCTCCAATATAAAAATCAACATCAAGTTTCTTGACATCCACAGGAAGGACGCCTGGTGCATGATAGCCGTCAATAAGAGTTAAGGCTCCTGCCTGATGTGCTCTGGTTGTGATCTGTTCAATATCCTGGATATAAGATGTCTTAAAATATATATGAGAGGTTGCCACAAAAAGCGTCTGCTCATCAATATGGTTTAATATTTTATTTACATCAACTCCTGGCTCTCCATAACTTTTTACCAGGTCGATCTTCCAATCCATGAACTCCGCAATTTTTGAAACAGCATATAATGTAGAAGGAAAGTCATGATCTGTTATAACAATTTTATTTCTTTTGCTCTTCTTAGCCATAAATTGTGTTGAGAGAATGACCCAGTGAGAAAGTGTGGCATTTGTGATCATGGCCACTTCGTCTTCTCCTGCTCCAAGAAGCAAGGCCACTTGATTCCCCACTTTCCGCGACAGTTCCCACCATTCCTTCTGCCATGCGCTCACTCCATCCTCTGCCCACATCTGATAAAACCGTTGGAGTTCCTCTTTTGCTTTTTTTGGAGCTGCTCCTAATGAGTTGCTTATAAGATAAACACAGTGCTCCAGGATCGGGAATTCCTTCCGTATAGATTCCAGGTCCTGTTCTAAGTTGAGCTTCACTTTACTACTAACTTCCCTCTAAACCTTTTATTCCTTCAAACAGGCTCCTTTTTTTAGCTCGGCAGTCCATTTTTTATATAATGGGATACAGCCTCGATAAAAATATCCATTTCACGAAGTGTTGTATAAATGCTGGGTGTTACACGCATTCCAATAATATTTTCACCATCTATATCTTCAGAAGGCACTCCGACAGTAATGGTATAGATTTTATGTTTCTCGTAGAGGATCTGGCTCAATTTTCCCATATCAAAGTTTTTTACTGTAAACGTTCCAATACCACAGGACTGTGCTGGATCATAAGAGGTCAGAATCCTTACCCCGGGAAGCTTCTCAAATTTTTTCGCCCAGTAATTCCTCAGATAACGCAGCCTTTCTTCTTTCCTTTTCCCGCCGATACCATGATGAAAGGTCAGTGCATCCCCAATGGCAAGCTCCAAGTATTCAGGACGGGTCCCGATATGCTCAAACTTTCTTATGTCTTCACCCATTGGTTCTCCTGCAGGAAAAAGGGGCCAGATATCTTTGATCTTTTCTTTCTTTACATAGAGAAAACCTGTCCCGATAGGAGCCATCATCCACTTATGGAGATTGGCGCCGTAGATATCGCAGTCCAGGTCCTTCTGTTTAAATACAAAATGACCGAAAGAATGGGCTCCGTCAATGACTACATTTATACCGCGCTTTCGGGCCATTTGGCATATTTCTTTGATCGGAAATATCTGACCTGTTAGATTTGTAATGTGGCAGACTTCTATAAGCTTTGTCCTTGGAGTAATATTTTTTTCAAAAAGCTTAGCCAGCACATTAAGATTCTTGGGTGGATAGGGAAAAGGAAATATTTTAACTTTGATACCTTCCCTTTTTTCTCTCTGGTAAAGTGCACTTTTCATAGAGGGATAGTCATGAGTTGTTGTCAGGACTTCGTCCCCCAGTTTAAGGTCAATTCCCATAAGGCCTATATGCATAGATTCAGTAACATTCCTTGTAATTGCAATCTCTTCAGGAGAGCATCCAAAAGTATCAGCCAGTCTTTTCCTTATCAGCTCCTTTCTCGGCCTCAGAACTCTCCACAAATTATAAGCAGGAGCACCATTAGAGAAATCCAGGTAGCGGTGAACGGCATCCATGACTATTTTTGGGGCCGGATGAACACCTCCGTTATTAAGATTGATTATACTCCGGTCAACGTTAAAAGCCTGTTGAATATAGAACCAGAAATTTTCATCTCTTGCAACTTCAGCAGCAGACAGATGTTTTACTTCCTTTATCTTTTTTTCAATGTTTGCCTGGGCTTTTTTTGCGGATAGACCTAAAATCCCTAAACTTCCGACACCTAATCCAATGTCTTTTAAAAATTGCCTACGACTTGTCCCCATATTTTTTCTCCTTTTTTTTGAACTGCTTTTTTGATAACAGTATATTATTTGAAGTTCAAGTGTCAAACCAAAAGCAATAATGGTAAGCATCCTTATTTCCGTGACAATTTCTTTGGAAGTCAGGCAATCTGGTTAGGAAGCCATCCGGAGGCGAGCGGGCATGGTTCCTCAAAGAGGAGAGCGAGCCGAGGAATAAGTGGATTTTCCTCGCTGGGGAAAATACACGGGCT
>JADHWO010000123.1 GCA_016783445.1 Candidatus Aminicenantota bacterium | reverse complement strand
ATCCTTTCGTCATTCCTGCGGAAGCAGGAATCCAGTCTATTATAAAATATTTTTTTATTCTTCTGGATTCCTGCTTCCGCAGGAATGACAACTTGCTTTCTTGCTCCGTCATGATTTTCAACTAATTGGGAGATGAACCAGAAAAAATAATCCCACCTTTAAAAGCCGTAAAATAAATGGGGAAAACTGGAGAAATAATCATATTTTTAGCTCTTTTCATTCTCGACGAACGTCTTACTTACACAATTTGGAGAGAAGCCCTATTTTTTTAACTTACAGCCAGTTGTTTTTTAGGTACCAGTTGATAGTCTCCTGAACTGCTTCATCCATGGAATATTGAGGATAAAAAGACAATTCTTCCGTGGCTTTTCCAATATCTGCGACCCAGCCATCCTGTTTCATATCCTTGAATTTATTCCTGTCGAAAATACTGGGTGTCTTGCTTATCCGACCTCCAATACCAGAGACTAAAGCTGCCAAATAGATAACAGGGAGAGGAATTTTTACTTTTTTTAATTTTTTTCCCATCACCTTTCCTGCAGCTCTTCCAATTTCGTCCCACTTATAAGCTTTCTGGTTTGCGATGTTGAATATTTCTCCGCTCTCCAATTCTTTTTGGAAGCATAGATAGATGGCTTTGATAAGGTCTTTGACATAACACAGGCTGAGAAGCCTTTGTTTGGAGGCTAGGGATAGAAGTATCCCTCGTCTTATCCATTTGAAATATTGAAGAAAATCTCTATCTCTCGGGCCAAAAACAGCACTGGCTCTTAAGATTGTAATCGGATAGACATCCTTAAATTTTAAGGCTTCCACTTCACCCATCAATTTGCTTTTACCATAAGGAGTAATGGGAAGTGGTGAACTGCTTTCCTGAACTGGGTTTCCTGCTGAAGAAGGCCCGACAACCGCGAGACTGCTGAGAAGAATAATTTTTTTTGGAAGGATTTTTTGAGAACGGAGAGATTGAAAAAAACTTGCTGTTCCTAGCTGGTTTACTGTATAATAATCAGCCGCCTTGAAAGCTCTGGTTAAACCTGCAGAATGAAAGACATAGTCGATACCAGAGGGAAGAGGAGGAACGGTAAAAAGGTCTCCTTCTAAGAGATGAATTTTGAGACCTGTCAGCCATTTCAGATTGTGGAGATCTCGGACAAGAGCAAAGACCTCGATATTTTTGTTCAGGAGAAATTCAATTAGATGGCTTCCGATAAAGCCTGTGCCTCCGGTGACAAGGGCATTCATGATTAAGATTGTAAAAAAATTCCGTCCCGGGGTCAAATTTGAGCTATTTTAAGGTTCTTAAGAAATGCTAGAAGAAACTTTCTGTCTTAAGGAGAGGTTTTAGAAAAGGAGAAGATGGTGAGTATTTTTGATAAATGTTATAACTTCACACGCGCAGAAGAAGCTGTAGCGATGGGAATGTATCCCTATTTTTCGCCTATTCAAGAAGTTGAAAATAATAAAGTAACGGTTAATGGCAAAGAAATGATAATGATTGGATCAAACAACTATCTTGGGCTTCTCGACCATCCAAAAGTAATGAAGGCAGCTCAGGAAGCTGTGGACAAATACGGAGTTGCGACATGCGGTTCGAGATTCTTGAACGGCACGCTGGATATTCATGTTGAACTGGAAAAGAGATTGGCAAAGTTTATTAAAAAAGAAACAGCCCTTACCTTCAGTACAGGATTTCAGACCAACCAGGGAATTATATCAACCCTTATAGCCAAAGGGGATGCAGTTATTACTGACAAGATGGTTCATGCAAGCATTGTTGATGCAAGCCGGCTTTCTTACGGGGATGTTCTCAAGTACAAACATAATGACATGGCTGACCTGGAGAGACAAATTTCCTCCCTGGATGAGGATGTCGGGAAGTTGATCGTTGTTGATGGGGTTTTTAGCATGGAAGGTGATCTGGCAGACTTGCCGGGAGTTATAGAAGTCGCCAAGAAATACAATGCCAAGGTTATGGTTGATGATGCTCACGGGATAGGAGTTATGGGGAAGAACGGAAGAGGAACTTTAGAACACTTTGGAGTCGAGGACGATGTTGATTTGATAATGGGAACATTCAGTAAATCTTTTGCATCTCTGGGGGGATTTGTTGCTGGCGAAAAAAAAGTTATATCTTATATAAAACATTTTGCACGTTCCTTGATTTTTAGCGCCAGCATAACTCCTGCGTCTGTTGCGACAGTTCTGGCGACGCTTGAGATTATCGAAACTGAGCCGGAAAGAAGAGAAAAATTGTGGGGAATTACAAAAAAAATGAAGTCTGGATTCCAGGCTATGGGTTACAACACTGGACCAACGGAAACTCCGATCATCCCGATAATCGTTGGGTCTGATGAGTTGGCATTTATGCTGTGGAAACTTATCAAAGAAGATGGCATTTTTACTAATCCTGTGGTTTATCCTGCTGTCCCAAAAGGTCAATCCCTCATAAGAACCAGCTATTCTGCTACTCATACAAACGAGGAACTTGATACAGTGCTTCAATCTTTTGAGAAATGCGGCAAGCAGCTCGGAATAATTAAATAAACAATGATATAGGATCGAGCCTGCTCATTTTAAGCTAATGATAAATAGTACAAAGAGAAATAGAATAGGGCAAATATTATCGGTTTTGCTCATAATCTGCTTTTGTTCAGGTGTGGTTGAAGGCTCTGTTTCCATCCTTCCTTTAGACCAGGTTAAAGCTGGTATGAAAGGCAAAGGGAAGAGTGTTTTTAAAGGAAGTAAAATCGAAGAGTTTGATGTTGAAATTCTGGGTGTTCTCCGAAACGTTGAACCAAAAAGAAATATAATCCTCGCCAGGCTTAAAGGGAATATGTTGGATAATACAGGAGTCATTTCGGGTATGAGTGGAAGCCCGGTATACGTGGATGGCAAACTCATCGGAGCTGTGGCTTATAGCTTTGGAAATTTTGTCAAAGAGCCGATTGCCGGGATTACTCCTATTGCCGAAATGATGTCTATAACAAAAGAAAAAATTCCGAAGTCTTCTTATTCTCCGCGAATCCCCTTAAAGAAGTACCTGGGCTTGGATGAGCTTTTTGAATTAAACAAGGAATTTTTCTTTTCCAAATCTTCTTCCTTTTCAGGCGGGCAAACCTTCACTCCTATGGCAATACCCCTTGTTTTTAGCGGCTTTTCTTCCCAGGTATTTGAGCGAGCTAAACCGTTTTTTTCGAAGCTCGGATTTAGTCCTGTTCGAGGAGGGCCCACGGGGCAGTCTCTGGAAAAAATATCCCCTCCAGATTTAACTCTTCAGGAAGGAGAACCCGTGGCCGTTCAATTTGTCAGTGGCGATCTGAACCTGTCAGCCATAGGGACAGTAACCCATGTTGATGGCGACAAGGTTTATGCCTTTGGCCATCCCATGTACAATTTAGGCTCAGTTGATTATGCCATGAGTAAGGCAAAAGTGATAACTGTAATTCCAAGCCTATCTGAATCATTTAAGATCGCTGTTGCAGATACTCTGGTTGGAAGATTTTCTCAGGATCGAGCCTCTGGAGTGTTAGGGGAGCTGGGGAAAATACCCCAACTCATCCCTCTTAATGTCAGAATAATGAATTCAGGAGGCGATATAGAAGATTTTAAGATGAAAGTAGTTAATGATAAGGTCCTGACTCCTTTTTTCATTAACATATCTGTTGCGAATATCCTCTTAGCTGAAGGGAGATCTTATGGTGATCTTTCCCTAGAATTTATAGGGGATATTTATTTGGAAAATGGGGAGAGTGTTCACCTTGAAGATCTTTTTTCCGGACAATATAACACCTCTGTAATGGACGTTTCGAATATGCTCTCTGCTGTTGTTTATTTTCTGACCAACAATGAGTTCAAAGAATTAGGCATCCATCGCATTGACCTGGGTGTTCGTGCTACTGAAGAGGTCAAATTTGCATACCTGGAAAAAGTATGGCTTGATAAGTATGAAGCCTCTCCTGGCGAAACTATAGGAATAGAGGTTTATTACCGGACTTTTAGAGGAGAAAGTATAGTTAATAAGGGCGGGATTCCAGTCCCGAATCTCCCGGCTGGTTCTGAATTTCAGCTTTTTATTGGCGATGCTGCAGCGATGCAGCAAGTAGAAATGAGCCAGTACAGGACTGCGGGTTTTACCCCTCGAAATTTGAGCCAGCTGATCAGGATGCTGGGTAATCTCAGGAAAAATAACCGTATCTATTTTAAAATAATTGCCTCTAAGCCTGGTTTGTTTCTAAAAGGGGAAGAAATGCCGAATTTACCTCCAACGATTAAGACAATGTTTTCCTCTCCCCGGGCTGCAGCTTCTGCGGCAATGGAGCTTAATAAATCAACACTGAGCGAATTACAATTACTTATCCCTTATGTTTTTAGAGGGTCAGTCCTGATTCCCATTAAAATAAAAAAATAGGAGAGAAAGAGATGAAAAGAGTTTGGATTCCGGGTTTTGCTGTTCTTGTATTTTTAGCACAGGCTCTCCACGGAGTAGTTCCTCAAAAATGGGAGATGAGGAGCAAAGATGATTTTTTAAAAGGCAAGTTTTATGGTATCTCAGTCAATTATGATGGCATTCTTTCTCTTTCTCCAAAAGAAGAAGAGATTAAAGCGCCTGCTGAGGAGTTTTATTTATCCCTTCTTCTTGCCTCAGAACAAGAGATCTATCTGGGAACAGGGCACGGCGGAAAAATTTACAGAATCGGGAAAAATGCCGAGCCAGAACTGTATTTCCAGGTGCCTGAGATGGGCGTCTACTGCCTTGCCCGGGACAAGAAAGGAAATCTTTACGCAGGAACTTCGCCTAACGGGAAGATTTACAAAATTACTGACAAAGGTAAAGGAGCCCCATTTTTTAATCCACGCGAAAAATATATCTGGGATTTACTGTTTACCCAAAGAGATGTCTTGCTGGCTGCAGTAGGCGAGAATGGCGGGGTTTATGAGATCAATAAGCAGGGAGAAGGAAAATTAATCCTGAAATCAGAGGAAAATCATATTCTATGCATCAAAGAGAATAAGAATGAAGACCTTATTGTGGGAACCGGGGGGAAAGGACTGCTTTATCGAGTTCCCAGAAGCAAAAAGGTTTCAGTTCTTTTTGAGTCTCCCCATGAGGAGATAAAAAGTATCGCTTTAGATGAGGAGGGAAATATTTATGCTGCTGCCAGTGGAGCTGTTTTCAGTCCAGAGAAAAAAGTAGATATCCAGGTTCCTGCCAGAGCAGAGACAGGTGTTGCAGTTACCGTAACTCCTTCTCCTGATGTGTTAAAAGAGGCTCTGCTCCTAGGCAGGAAGCAGCCCGGCACTCTTTACAAGATTAATCCGGAAGGAATGGCCAGAAAGCTCTGGAGCTCCAGCGATGAATTGATTTACAGCTTGATCTGGAATGAAGAAGAGAAAAGGCTTGTTTTTGGAACCGGGGATAAAGGAAGAATTTATGCAGTGGACAAAGATGAGAAAATATCTCTTCTGGTACAGAAAAAATCTGAACAGATTTATCACCTTCTTCCTTTCCAGTCAGAAATTTATTTACTTTCCAATAATCCTTCCATTTTGAGCGTTCTATATCCCGAGCAGGTCTTTCAAGGGGAGTATCTAAGTCAAGTTATGGATGCAAAGACAATTTCATCATGGGGAAGGATAGAGTGGGAAGCCGAGATTCCGTCTGGAACCACTCTTCAATTTCAAACACGAAGTGGAAATTCCAGTAGACCTAACGAGACCTGGAGCAACTGGTCTCCGCCTTATCAAAAGGAGGATGGAGAACAGATTTTAAGCCCAAAAGCCCGGTACCTTCAGTTCAAAGTTTTGTTCAAAACTCAATCCGGAAAAATAACTCCTCTTTTTCACAAAATTTCACTTTTTTATCTTCAAACAAACATTGCCCCTGTTATAACGAGGTTAACATTACTTCCAGCAAGTGTAGTATTCCTGAAACTTCCGGAGCAGGCCGAAGTTATATGGGGAGATGAAGAGAATTTAACTGAAAAAACAAAAGCCAGAGAAAAACTCTCGGCCTTAATTTTGACGAAAAAAGTGGAAAAAAAGGGATTCCAGACTATTACCTGGGAAGCTTCTGATGAAAATGAAGACGACCTCCAGTTTTCACTCTATATTAAAGAAGTAAAAATGAGTAAGTGGCGAGTTTTAAAAGAAAAGTGGAGGGACACGATTTATGCTTTTGATACCTTTTCTTTTCCTGATGGGATTTATATTGTAAAAGTTGTGGCTACGGATATTCCTTCTAATCCAAAGGGCTCGGAATTAAGCTCAGATAAAATCAGCCGGCCTTTGATCATTGATAACTCTCTTCCTGTGATTAGAAATTTCAAGGTGGTAAGAAATAAGAGCAGACTAACAGTGACTTTTTTTACTGAGGATTCCATGTCTTTCATCAAAGAAGTCAAATATCTTATCAGGCCTGATGAGTGGTGCAGTGTTTTTCCAGTGGATGGGATTTGCGATTCAAAAAATGAAAGCTTCGAGATAAATATCACCTTGCCCCCTAAGTTTGATAATCTTATTACTGTGAAAGTGAAAGACAGCCACGGCAATATCGGCGTCCACAGACACACTTTTTAAATCCGCATGTCTGGACTATCCTCTTTTTCTTAATAAAAGCTTTAAATACCTGAATTATTTACGAGTTGAGATTGCTGCAGACGTCGTTGCGAGGAGCGAAGCGACGCGGCAATCTCACAAATTGTGCTATTATTGCGAGGCGCAGGCTATGAAGCTGTGGTTCTCCACCGCGAATGCCCTGTAACGAAGCAGACGTCGTTGCGAGGAGCGAAGCGACGCGGCAATCTCACAATATCGGCTCGCCCGAAGGGGAAAAAGTGCCGACATAAAGTTAAAATGAGTCCATTGGAGAATGCTTGAATGATAATTTTGAAAAAAGATCAATGTAGCAAGCTTGTATTTTTTGAAATAAAAAAATAATGTCGGCAATTTTTATGAATAATTCAGGATTATTAATAACTTTTTATGGCTCTTCTCCCATTTAGTTGATGAAAAGTCTTTCCTATCCTTTCGTCATTCCTGCGGAAGCAGGAATCCAGCCTATTATAAAATATTTTTTTTATTCTTCTGGATTCCTGCTTCCGCAGGAATGACAACTTGCC
>JADHWO010000122.1 GCA_016783445.1 Candidatus Aminicenantota bacterium | reverse complement strand
AAGGTGAAATCTCTTGCTGATTATCTGCTTGACGTGCCTTCAGAGAGAACTCCCAGGATTCAGGAGGTTCATATTCTCCTCCTTCATCTTTTAGCTGAAGAGATAGAGAAAAACATGTGACCTTTTAGTAAAAAATAGATGGGTTATTTAGCTCAAGCAATGCTTTTTATTTTTACTTAAGGCTTAATTTTTCTTTAAAATAAGTTATGGTCTTTTGGAGGCCTTCTTCAAGGCTTATTTTTGGCGTCCAGCCGAGTTTTTCTTTTGCTAATGAGATATCAGGACATCTGCGGACCGGATCATCCGGAGGAAGAGGCTTATGGATAATTTTTGAAGAACTTTTTGTAAGATTTAAAACTTTTTTGGCCAAATCAAGGATAGGAAGCTCAGCTGGATTTCCCAGATTAACAGGGCCATTAAAATTTTTTGTTTCCATCATTTTTATTAAAACTTGAATGAGGTCTGATACATAACAAAAAGAGCGTGTTTGGCTTCCATCTCCGTAAACAGTGAGGGGTACTCCTTTTAGCGCTTGAACGATAAAGTTGTTGACGACTCTTCCGTCATTTATTGCCATCCTGGGTCCATAGGTGTTAAAAATACGAACAATTTTAACGTCGACTTTGTTCTGGCGGTGGTAATCCATCATTAGAGTTTCTGCAACTCTTTTCCCTTCATCATAGCAGCTTCGTATGCCAATTGGATTGACGTTTCCCCAATAGCTTTCCGTTTGAGGATGAACTTTTGAATCGCCGTAAACTTCAGAGGAAGAGGCGAGCAGAATGGGAGCTTTTACCCTCTTGGCAAGGCCCAGCATATTGATCGTTCCCAGAACGTTTGTTTTTACTGTTTTTATCGCATTGTATTTGTAGTGAATAGGTGAGGCTGGGCAGGCAAGATGGTAAATTTTATCGACTTCCAGAAAAAGAGGATGGATGATGTCGTGACGGATCATTTCAAAATAAGGATGGAGGGAAAATTCCCGGATGTTATCTTTATAGCCGGAAAAATAATTATCGACACAGACTAGATCTGCTCCATTATCTAAGAGTGATTCGCATAGATGGCTGCCAATAAAGCCGGCTCCTCCTGTTATCAGGATTCGATCCATGTCCTTTTCTCCTTTTCTGTATAAGGATTTTGTACAAACGGATTAAAAGAAAAAAGTGCCAAGGGATTATCCATAAGCCATAAAGAGAAGGCTCTTTTTTTTGAGGACTTCTTTCTGTACCTCTATGATTTCTTTTATACCTTTGTTGGCTATACTTAAAAGAGAGCTTAGTTCTTTTCTTGAGAAAGGGTTTTTTTCCGCTGTTGCCTGGATTTCCACGAGCTGCCCTTTTTCCGTCTCGACAACATTCATATCTATTTCTGCCTTTGCATCCTCATTGTAATCGAGGTCGAGAAGAATCTCTCCTTCCACTATCCCCACACTGATGGCGCCGACAAGGTGCTTGAGGGGCATCTGGTCGATGATGTTTTTTTCCATCATCTTTTTTAAAGAAAGAGCTAATGCTACACAGCTTGCTGTTATTGAGGCTGTTCTTGTGCCTCCGTCTGCCTGAAGGACATCGCAGTCAAGTATTATAGTTTTCTCTCCCAGGACGTTGAGTTCTGTTACAGCCCGGAGAGAGCGCCCAATCAGACGTTGGATTTCCTGGTTTCGGCCGGAAAGACGGGATTGTCCTCTCTCTCTTACATTTCTTTTTTCAGTAGACCTGGGAAGCATGGAATATTCAGCAGTAACCCAGCCGGTCCCGCTGTTTTTAAGAAAGTGTGGGACTTTCTCTTCGATTGTGGCCGCAGCGACAACTTTTGTTTTGCCGATTTCTATATAAGCAGATCCGTCAGCAAAGTCCAAATAATCCGGTTTGATTTTAATCGGTCTTAATTCATCGGGAAGACGGTTGTTAGCTCTCATTTTTCTACTTCTTTGAGGATTCTGGCTTCCCCTTTACAAAGCTCCTTGAATTTTTTTGCATCTTCTATATCGCCAATCACTCCTGCGCCGTAATGCATCGGGATAGAAATATCAGCTTTTAAAATATTGGCTGCTTTGGCTGCCTCTTCAGCATTCATTGTATACTGCCCCCCCACAGGTAAGAGGGCGATGTTTATTACGCCCAGGTCCTCCATTTCCGGGATAAAATCTGTATCACCTGCATGGTAAACTGAAACTCCATCAACCTCAATAATATAGCCCAGCCACTTTTTTTCTCGAGGATGGAAGGGCTTTGAAGGATTATAAGAAGGGACAGCTTTGATTTTTATTCCCTGGGTATCAAATTCCTGGCCGGGTTCCATAGCTCTAACATCTCCAGAGAGCTGGGAGACACAGTCTGCAGAACAGACAATAGTTGTTCCTTCTTTTTTAAGTTGACTGATGTCACTTGTGGAAAAGTGGTCAAAATGGGAATGAGTCACAAGGATTAGGTCTGCCTTAGGGGCTGATTCCGGGATTTTCCATGGATCGACATAGATAATTTTATCGGATTCGATGGCAAAAGAGGCGTGACCATACCATTTTATGGACTTGAATATTTTTTCTATTTTTTCCCTGGATTCACCAGATAAATAGGCTAGTGAAAAGAGAAAAAATCCCGTGATTATGGAATAAGTTAAGGCAATTTTCATTATTTCCTCCCTATATATTTAAAATTCAGCTCTGTTCAAATTTAATTCTCTTTTTCTTCATCTGGTCTTGTTCTCCACCTGTTGTGGAACCAAAGCCAATAATCGGGATTTTTTCTTATTTGGGCTTCTATAATCTTAGTGCATATTTGGGTGATTTTCAATATATTTTGGCTGTAGTCTCCACCTGAAGTAAATTTTAGAGGTCCGAGTAATTTGAGGTGATAGCCATGAGATGATGTCGGGTAACAGAGAAGTGGGACAACAGGTGATTTTGTCCTGAGGTAAAAGGCAGCAAAGCTTGGGGTTGTGGCTGCTTTTTTGCCAAAAAAGTCCACAAACACAGCCTGATGCTTTTGAACATTCTGATCGATCACAATGGCAACCATTTCTTCAGCGCGGAGGGATTGAAGGATCTGTTTTGTCGCCTGGTGCTTGTAAATGATTTTTGCTCCCAGCCCTGTTCTGAATTTAATGAGTTCTTTCTCCAAAAGTCTGTTATCAAGAGCCCGGACAACAATGTTTAGTTTTCCTTTTTTAGTTAGAAAGTTTTCAGCGATTTCCCAGCTTCCGTAATGGGCTGAAAAGATGAGGACTCCCTTTTTTTCCTTGAGGGCTTCCAGAAGATTTTCTTCGCCTTCGACAAACATGAGTGTATTCTTTTTTTTCTCTCCAAGATAGGGAAACTTAATAATGTCCATGAGGAACTCACCAAAATGTTTAAAGGAATGGAGGGCAATTCTTTTAATCTCTGAAAGAGATAATTCTGTGCCAAAGGCAATTTTTAAGTTGGATAAGGCTTGCCGACGGTGCCTTTTATCCAGCCAGTAGAAGACTAGCCCAAGGCTCCTTCCTGCAAAAAGACATAGATTCCGCGGAAGAATGGTAAAAGGAGCCTTAATTGTTTGAAAAATTAAAAATTCTGACAGTTCTTTAAAACTAGCCATTTTAAGCGATCAAGCTTTTCCTTTAAAGGGATGGAGGACTCTGGAGTAAAACTCTTCTTCCAGCTCAAGTCCAATTTTTAAATAGTAAGCCGGGATATTTATAAAATTCATATTTTGAATAATCTTTACAGCATCCTTTTCAGTGGTGATGATAACTTCAGCTTTGGATTTTTGGCATTTTTCTTTGATTTTTTTTAAGGTGGAAAAGGGGAATGGATGGTGGTCAGGATATTTTAAAAAAGATACAGGCTCTATTCCTGCTTCTTGAAGGATGGATAAGAATCTTTCAGGACGGGCTATGCCGCAGAAAGCGAGGACTTTTTTCTCTTTTAGCAGTTCAGCCTGATTTATTCCTTTCTCTCTCAGGCTGAAGAAACCCTTGCTTCGAACAGAGTATTTGTGGATGGCTGATTCGGGGAAACGTTTTTTTATCCCATTTTTTCTAAAAATATCTGCCTCTCTCTTTATCAGAAGAATGTTAGCTCTTTTTAGGGAAGAAGTGGATTCGCGGAGGGCAATTTTTTTTTCCGGGCTATAAAGGACAATGTCTAAATCCCTGTGGAGGCGGCGATGCTGAAAACCATCATCCAGCACGGCAAGCTCGAATCCATAATCTTTGGCTCTTTGGCAGGAGAGAAGCCGGTTTTTACCAATGAAGATGCCTGCCTGTGGGATGTTCTGGGCCACCATGTAAGGTTCGTCACCCGAGTCCTCCCATGTGCCAAGGATTTTTTCACCGTCAGAGAGAATCCCTCCCTTCTTTTCCCATTTCCCTTTATACCCTCGGGAAATCATTGCCACTTTAAAGCTGTTGTTGATAAGTGAAGACATAAGGTTTATGACTAATGGTGTTTTTTCTGTGCCTCCAAAAGTGATATTCCCCACACTGATGACTGGTAAAGGAGCTTTTTTTGGAGTTAATATTTTCTTGCTGTAAAGCCAATTTTTAATCATACATCCTGAACGGTGAATAAAAGAGAAGAACAGAAGAAAAACTTTCATCTTCTGGGGAATATACACTATTCGTTTTTCTCTTTCAAGGTGTTAGAGCTGTGCTGGCAAGTTGAAAGACAAAATAGAAGAAATAAAAATATGGAAGACAAAAACTGTTTTCCCTCCTTTTTCTCAGAAGCATCCTTATTTCCGTGATAAAGAAACAGTCAGGCAAACTGATTCGTCAGCCCGTGTATTTTCCCCAGCGAGGAAAATCCACTTATTCCTCGGCTCGCTCTCCTCTTTGAGGAACCATGCCCTCTCGCCTCCGGATGGCTTCCTAACCAGATTGCCTGACTTCCAAAGAAATTGTCACGGAAATAAGGATGCTTACCTTTTTCTCTGTTTCTTTGACATGTTCTTTTATCTTGTGGTAATTTTAACGGCAGACTGTTGAGCACACATGGGCATTTCAGTCAAATATTCAACCTTAAAAAAATATAGAAACCTACTTTTTTATAGCTTCATGAAGTAAAATAAGCTGGGTCCTGTTTTTTTGTGAAAATAGGAGGATCGTTATTAAGAAAAAAATTACAGTTTTTCTTCTTGGGCTGGCTTTAGCATTCACTTTGTTAGTCTGCAAGAATAAAATGCAGATAAAGGGAGTAGACATCGAAGTCAAATTTTCTGAAACTACTTTAACAGATAATTTATATGTGGATATCCAGTACAAATGGAAAACTGAGAGTAATTTTTTAAAAATGGATATAGATTATATTATTTTTGTGCATTTTTGGCACAGGAGTAATTTAATAGTTCACGACGGCCATAGGCCTGAAATTCCAACATCTTTATGGGAACCGGATAAAGAATACACGTATTCTCGAAAAATTTATATTCCTGCCTTTATTGATGCTCTTGATCCTGAGTTCAAAGGAGAAGAAACTCTGGAGTTGTCTATAGGATTTTCCTCTCCTTATGACGGGCCCGGAGCTTCCATGAAGAAGATCTTAGTAAAAAAATTAAAGTTTGTCCCGCCCCCTCCGGATATTCCAAAAATAATCTACGGGGATGGCTGGTATGATCTTGAGATAAATCCTGAGACTCTGCTTAAGAGATGGAGATGGACAGGTAAGGAAGCCCGATGTATTATCGATAATCCTAAACAGGATGCCCTGCTGGTCATCAAGGGGGGTGTAAACAAGGAGATATTTCATGATCAGAAGGTTATATTCAAGATAAAAAATGTAATTTTAGATGAGTTTACCCCGGAGGGGAATTATTTCCAGAGATCGTTCAAGATAAAAAAAGAAATACTTGGAGAGGCAGAAAAATTTGACCTTTTGATCTCTATAGATAAAACATTTATCCCTGCGAAGGTTATTCTCCGTTCTAAAGATGAGAGGGAATTGGGAATTCAGATTTCCTTCATATATTTCAGGTAAGTGAAAGATGGAAAGGACTTTGTTATCTTTCCACTGATTTAATAGGATAGAGAGGGGCTTTTTTGGATTTTACTCTTTCCCCCTTATTTTAAGCTTTTTTGTTAAGGATACTATTTCTTTTTGGCCCGTTTTCCCGACCGCTCAAAGTCTCTCTTGGTTGTAACCTCGTCTGCTCGTGCTTTTTCCAGTTTTTTTGAAGTCTCCGCAATTTGTTGCTGGATTGTCTCTTTAGATTTCATGCTATTCATGTTGTAAAACTCATGCCACAGACCGTTTAATTTAGTAGTCAGGAGCTCTACGTATTCTTTTGACTTATTCCATTTGGCTTCGAGCTCTTCTGGAGTCTCTTCCCGAGGCTCCTTTTGGTCCATAGCTCTGATTTCAGATGGGTCTGCTTGGTCAATCGAAGATGTCTTTGGGGCAGTGGATTCCTTTTTACTTGGAGGTTCATAGAATGCGGGTTGTCTTACGGAGACGCCTGACTTTTTTTTAACCTTTTTTAAATCAGCATTAGTGATAACGGTTGTTTTTTTCTCTTTTAGTTTTTCTCTTCTTTCTTTTTCCTTTTTTGCTAATTCAGCTACACTCTGAGATAGGAGAAAGGAAGAAAGGAGTATAGGTAGAGAAAATAATACAATAACCCTTTTGAGATTCATTTTACCTTCTTTTGAAGCTTATTATATCCAATAAAGTTTTTTATGTCAATTCTAAAAGGTCATTGAGGGGGCGGTTCCTGAATCGTGACATAAAAAAGGTTTGGGAATAAATTAGTGTCCCTCCTCACGAACCGGCCCCATAACTTAAGCATTTTATTTGTGCCTCATGCTATAAAGATAATAGAAACCAATCAGCAAGTAAATAGCCTTTAAGGATGATTTTTGGAATGATTTTTCTTCCTTTTTTTTCACCCGAAAAGATGATTTGCACTCATCATGTCAAATAAAAAGTGTCAGTCCTTGACATAGGACATGTGTTTTATCTTGTGTATTTTATGGAGTTTTATGTAACTTATGAATTACGGTTCATCTCCCAATTAGTTGGCAAAATAATATAAGAGACATATAATATAAGAGACATATAATATAAGAGACATATAATTACGCTGTCATCCACACTCCTTTTTGTCATTCCCGCGGAAGCGGGAATCTAGAAATATGAAAAAGTTTTACGTTTATATCCTTTGCAGTAAACGAAATGGCACTTTATATACAGGTGTTACTTCTGATAT
>JADHWO010000121.1 GCA_016783445.1 Candidatus Aminicenantota bacterium | reverse complement strand
GCTAAGCGTCGTCAAATACTTATGGAAAAAATGGATGGAGGTTTAGCCGTTTTTAAAAGCGAGGAAAATAATAGCGATTTTTATTATCTAACAGGTTTTGATGAACCGGAAGCTGCCTTCATTCTCATCCCTGATGCCAGAGAAAAATATATTTTATTTGTCCGCCCAAAAAGCCCGGCAAGGACAGTATGGACAGGAGAGCGGCATGGTGTGGAGGGGGCGGAAAAAATCTTTGGTGCGGATAAAGCCTATCCTCTTGACCAGTTTGACCAGGTCTTGCGCCGCTATCTCAGGGGAAAATCCAAAGTGTATTGCAGCTTTGAAAATGGGTGGTTAATTGAAAAATTAATCCCGATGCTCAGCTATCCATACGGCAATCTACCCAAGCAAGTAATTGATCCCCGGGAATATATTCATGAAATGAGACTTATAAAAGGGCCTGAAGAGATAAAGCTTATGAGAAAAGCTATAAATATCACCTGTGACGCACTCATTGAAGCCATGAAAGCCGCAGAGCCGGGTATGTATGAATATGATATCGAGGCCATTATTGAATACATTTATAGAATACAGGATTCGCCCCGGCCCGGCTTTCCATCAATTATCGGCTCAGGGCCAAACTCCACTATACTGCATTATGAAGAAAATAATCGAAGAACCCAGGATGGAGACCTTGTGCTTATGGATGTTGGCGCAGAATATGGATTTTACAAAGCTGATGTAACCCGAACCATCCCTGTCAATGGAAAATTTAGCAAAAAACAGAGGGAGGTTTATGAGGTCGTTCTCGAAGCTCAAAAGCAAGCAATTAATCTTACAGCTCCAGGAGTGGGTCTCTATGAGATTCACAATCGTGGAGTTGAGGTTATCAAAGAGGGTCTATATCGACTGGGCCTGATAACAGATAAGGACAGCAAGTGGCAGTACAGAATATGGCTTATGTATAACACCAACCACTGGCTCGGTTTAGATGTCCATGATGTTGGAGGCCGCGGTCCCTCTGATGGAAAAGGTCGTTTACTTAAACCCGGGATGATTTTTACTGTTGAGCCGGGAATCTATATAAGAGAGGATGCGCTTGATTTTCTCTCTGAAAGGTTAGGCAGGTTTGTTCCCGGGAAAGAGGAACTCACTGAATTTGTTAATAAGGTGAGGCCTGCTGTCCAAAAATATGCAAACATCGGGATTAGGATTGAAGATGATGTATTAGTAACTGAAGATGGTTTTGAAGTTCTCTCTGTTAAGGCGCCAAAGAATATAAACGAAATTGAAAAACTGATGAAAAAGAAAAGTTATCTAAACAAAGACAACTAATGGAGAGGATCTTTGCGGATCACTATTTTCTGTGAATATATTTTTCCATCAATTACCATCCTCACCAGGTATTCTCCAGGCTCTGCATCCTGCCCCCTGAGGGCAACACGGCCTCTAAACCGGCGTTGTACACCTCCATAGAAAAATTCTATCATTTTACCCTGAAAATCTGAGAGGAGTTTAACATCAATTCCTGCTTGCTCCAGTTCCTTTTGCAGCTTCTTGAGCTCTTTACTCCTTTCAGAGGGTGCTTTTTTTAGTTCCTGCTCTATCCGTTTTTTCATTTGAGTAATAAAAGCTTTGCGCTGTTTTACTGTTGGGTCAAACTGCATATTCCATTCAAGCTTGTGAATGCCAGGCTCGCCTTTTATTGAATAAGTACGTGTAAGAGTATTGGTTATATTGGATATTTTTATTTTTACAGGGTTAGTGGGAGCCGCTTTGAGGTAATAGCTGATTACAGCATCTGTTGGAGGATTAGGAGCCTCAAAATATAGATGACCGCGGTTCCCTCCCCGCCTTATATTCAGCCATTGTGTTGACACCCGGCTTTCAAAAAGAAAAGCATCAGCTTCAAGAACGCTTTTTGTCGCTTGCTGAAGCGGTGTAATATCATCAAGAACCCAGATTCCTCTTCCGTGTGTACCTGCAATAAGGTCGTTATCACGGGGATGGATCAAAAGATCATGAACAGCGACTGTAGGCATATTGTTGTTAAGTTTTGTCCAAGACTCCCCGCCGTTTATCGAATAAAAAACAGCAAATTCCGTTCCAACAAATAGAAGATTGCGGTTTTTTAAATCTTCCTTAATAACATATACAGGCTGTCCATCTGGAATATTATTGCTGATATTGGTCCAGGTCTTGCCGTAGTCAGTCGTTTTGAATACCCACGGCTTAAAATTATCGCTTCTATGACCGTCAAACGTCAGGTATGCTGTTCCTGTTTTAAAGTGTGATGCTTCCACGCGACTGACCCAGAGGTCTTCCGGCACTCCAGGCACATTGGAGCGGACATTTTCCCAGTTAACTCCACTGTCTTGCGTAATCTGCACATTCCCGTCATCAGTACCTACCCAGATAAGCCCTGGTGTAATTGGTGATTCAGAAATTGTGACAATAGTGCCGTGGGTTTCCGCTCCAGTGATATCGGAAGTAAGTCCTCCTGTTTTCCTTTGGGTTTTATCCGGATCGTTCTTGGACAGGTCTGGGCTGATAATTTTCCAATGGTCACCACGGTCTACAGACTTGAACAGGTAATTTCCCCCTTGATAGATAGTGCGCGGATTATGCGGAGAAAGAACAATAGGTGTGCTCCAGTTGAAACGAAAGGGATTATTTCCCCATCCTTTCTCCCTCTGCTGTTTAAGAATTTCCTTTGTGATATATTCTTTATAATTGAAAATATTACGCTGATTTGGACGGATGGATGTTGCTTGGCGCGTCTCAACATTCATTCGTGATGCTGAACCGTTCTGGCTCTCAAAATAAAAAGTGCGCCAGTCGGTCGGGTCAACCTGGACGTGAAAACCGTCGCCCCCGAAAATACGGAACCAGTGGTCCGTGAGAATTCCCCTGTCCCGGTGCCTTGAAGGACCTCCCCAGGTGGCATGGTCCTGCAGACCTCCGTAGACCCAGTATGGATCGCGCATATCAACACAAACAGCATAGAACTGGCTGATTACAAAGTTATCAAAAAAGATATAGCTTCCGTGATCATGAGTCAGTGCAACTCCACCATCATCACCGATATAAAAACGGTTCTTATTTGTCGGATCAAGCCACATAGCATGACTGTCACCATGAATTCCTACAGGTGTATTCCCTCTCCGGTAAGCATTGGACCCAAAATCAGTCAGGGTTTTCCCTCCGTCATGGGATATTTTAAAATCCGAATCAAAAACATAAATAAGCTTATCATCGAATGGGTTTATATAGATGTGGCTGTAATAGAAGGGACGCCTGTTATGACGATTCACCTGTTTCCAGCTTTCACCTCCATCTTCTGAGCGGTAAATACCGGAGCCCAGCTTAGACATATCGTCAAATTCAGGATTTGGTTTACCATCCGGAAGATCCCTTCCTGGCTGAAATCCATGCTCCACCATGGCCATGAGTATTTTGGAATTGCCTCTAAAAATTGCAAGGCCGATTTTTCCGGTATCACCTTCAGGAAGCCCGTTTGTGAGTTTTCGCCAGGATTTGCCGCCGTCTGTTGTTTTAAAAATACCTCCGTTCGGACCACCGCTGTCAAACCTGTATGGTTGGCGGATTCTCTGCCAGAATCCAGCATAAAGAACATCCGGAGCTTCAGGGTCCATGAGCAATTCTATTGCGCCTGTTTTCCCGTCGTCAGGAAGCCCATTTGTCAGCTTTTGCCATGTTTTTCCACCGTTTGTGGTTAGAAACAATCCACGCTCACCTGAGTAGCCCCATGTGTGACCTGCAGCAGCAGCGAAAACTCTATCCGGGTCAGTTGGATGCGTGATAATCTTAGCTATACAATGAGTGTCCTTTAAGCCCATATTTGTGAATGTCTTGCCTCCATCAGTAGATTTGTATATGCCGTCACCCCATGCAACGCTGTTTCTGCAGTTCTTTTCGCCTGTGCCAACCCAGATGATATTGGGATCTTTTTGAAAGAATGCCACATCTCCGATTGAAGCTGAGCCATATTTATCAAATATTGGAGTCCAGGTTGTGCCAGCATTAGTTGATTTCCATACACCACCGGAAGCTGATGCAACCAGAACAGTAGTAAAGTCACTGTCCAGTGCTTCAATATCCGATATGCGGCCGTTTGTGTTTGCAGGCCCGATGTTTCGCCATCGCATATCCTTAATGAGATTCTCTCCGGTAGTTTGTGCAAGTCCTAAGCCTTCAGGAAACAGGAAACACAGGGCAGTACAAAAACATACGAGAATATATGTCCATTTTTTAAACATGATCTTCTCCTTTAAAATTAAAAAATCCCTGGATGGCTGTTGGGATTTTTAAATTGTGAATATATTATTGGATGTTTGATTTTGTATAACTATTCTTCTTCACTGTTGCTGCTCTGGTCTCCACTATCTCTCTTTTCTACAAAGCTGACGGGCTTTTTACCTTTTTCAGACATATTAATTTTCCCGCGTATATAGCTGCCTTCAGCAATTGCAAGCTCTTCAGTTTTGATATTGCCGATTGCCCGTCCTTCACTCCTGACTTCAACCTGTTTTGCTGATTCAATATTCCCGTTTAGTTCCCCTTCGATTATAACTAATGCGCTGTTGATTGTCCCGACAACAATTCCCCCTATATCAATCCTGACCAGTTGTTCGCAATGGATATCCCCTTCAAAATGACCAGCAATGCGCACAGTGTCATCCGCGTTTATATTTCCCTTGAACCTGGTGTTTGAAGCAATGACTGTCTCAGAAAGCACTGCTTTATCTTCCCGCCTTCTTTTTCTCTCTTCTTTTTTGGACATTTATTTACCCAAGATCAGTTTTAATAAGAATTATATATTTTTTTATTAGTATGTCAATTCCATCGATGAGGCCAGGATTTAATTTTTTATTTTTTTCTTTCTATATTAAATTATAAGTAATAATAAAGAAATAACAATAAATTTTAGGCTTTGTCCCAAAGTAACTGGATAAAAAGGAACTGCGAGGAAAGAAAAAGATCGCCACTCTTCGCTCGCAACAGGCTATGCAATCTCACTAGTAAAGGCGGGTTTGATGAATCAAACCCCTACAATTTTTAATAATATTGCCGCGCTCCCTTCGGTCGCCTGCAATGACCATGGAACTGTTCTTTTGTTCTATTCTCTGTAATCTCGTCACTTTGGGATAAACTCAATTTTTATGTAACAAAATTGTTTTTTATTTGGTATATTCTTGCGAGAGGATTCACACGATGAAAAAAGCTAATTTTTTTATTTATATTTTTTTTATGTTCTTTTTGTTCGCCATACATCCTTCTTTTGGTGAAGAAAGTTTCAGGCTAGGTAAAAAAGAAGGGATTGGTTTTTTAGTTTATCCGAGGCAGATTGAAGAAGGGCCTGATGGAAATATCTATGCTTTTGACTCAAGCGATTCTTATATAAAGGTGTATTCACCTGAGGGGAAGTATTTGAGAAGGATTGGCGGCAGAGGCCAGGGTCCGGGTGAATTTCAAAGAGCTGATGGTGCCTCCTTCGGATTCATGCCAGATGGAAAGCCTTATTTTGCCGAATTTATCAGGGGACACAGATGGATAACTCTTATGGAATTGTCAGGCGAGTTTTACAAAGTTGTAACTCCTGAAATAAGTAACGAGTTTGGGATTAATTCGGCTTTTCCTTTAAAAGACGGAGGTTTTCTTGTTCATATATCATACACTTCAAGACCTGAAAGAAAAAAAGATTATTTTTTATACAAAAGTCCCGATGCTCTTGTTCGAATCAATTCAAATGGGAAAATCATCTCTGAAATTGTCAAAATGGAGTATTTTACAATGATCTCAAGTGTCGGGGATGGAGCGACTTCCGGGCTTCCTTTTATTCCAGCTTTTACATGGACTCCCTTCAAGAAAAACACAGTTATTTTTTCTGATGGAAGGAGTAAAAATCTTAAAGTCTATAACTATGATGGAGAACTCATTCGTGAAATAGAAACAACACTTCCTGAGCCGGAACGGGTAACAAAAAAAGACATTAATGCCTGGAGAGAAAGAAGGAAAGAGCTTTTGACCGAAAGAGATAAGTATTGGTATAGCAGGTGGGGAAAAGTAATAGAGAAGTACAAAAAATCCCTTTATGAAAAAAGGCCAAATCTCAGTGGAATTTCTATAACTCCTGCTGGGAATCTTCTAATATCAGGCACAAGGAGCTATGAAGAAGAAGAGACTAATTATTGGCTGTTTGAAGAAAACGGAAAAACGCTTGCACAAATAAGTCTGGATGGTTGGAACTTGAGAATCTCAGAACATTTTATTTTTTTTATGACAAGCGATGAAGATGAGAATATTCTGGCTCACTGCTTAAGAAGAACAGGAAAAGAAAAAGAAGATTTTTTAAGGATAAAGGACTTGGAGTTTTAGAATAGAGAGTAACTGTCAAGGCCTGACTTAATTTAGTTCTCTTATTTACCTGGAATGCCGTAGATCTCAACACCTAATTTCTTAAGGCTTCCAACAATCTTCTTACGGTTTTCAAAACTTGCAATTTTCAGGGCATAGTTCAACATTTTGATAGCTTTCTGCTTATCTGTCTTTGTTGTATTGTTGGCAACAGCAATTAAAACCTTTGTGGCGCTGTTTTTAAGAATCGGGCTGGGTCTTTTGTAATTCCAGAGGATTGGCTCTGTATCCCTGCAGAATCTGGTTATCCTGCTCAAAGATTCCGCACTTCCTATTGTTGCCATCCCTTCAAGTGCCCGCCGCTTTAGATTTATGGATGAAGAAGCATCAAAAACACGGTGATACATCTCCAGGGCTTTATCAAATTGTTTCTTATCCAGTTCTGCTTTTGCCTCTTGAAGCAAGGTCTCAGCAAAACCTCTTGTAATCGGTCTGACAGGCTTTTTTCCCTTTAAACCTTCATCATCATCTTCCCTTATAACCTCTATAAAATTAATTATAGGTGCCTGGTCTATCGTAGTATTTTTTTCATTTAAGGAGAGTTCGATGGTGAGAATATTTTGCACTTTAATTCCTTTGAATTCTTTAATGACTGCTTTATCCGGTATGCCCGCCTCTTTGAAGACGTCAAAATTCGTCAATACGGGTTCACCTTGAAGCTTTATATCAAATACCCTTTGACCGATGCGGTCATTTGATGAAGCATAAAAGCCAAGCCGCAAAGTGTAAACGCACGGTTTATCTCCCCACATATCATCTAAAAGGGGAACTTCACACCGGGT
>JADHWO010000120.1 GCA_016783445.1 Candidatus Aminicenantota bacterium | reverse complement strand
GAACGTGGATTATTCACGAGTCGAGATTTTTGGAGATGCGATGCGCAGGTTATGAAGATGTGGTCTTCCACCGCTAATACCCTGAAACAAAGCAGATATCGTTGCAAGGAACAAAAAAGATTGCCACACTGCGCTCGCAACAGGCTAAACAATCTCATGAGATCGACATGGCCAAAGGGTAAAAAAAACGATCATGCTCGGGGATGATACTTTTCATAAACGCGGCGGAGCCGCTTACGGCTGACGTGAGTATAAATCTGGGTCGTGGTGATTTGACTGTGCCCGAGCATCAACTGTACAGATCTCAGGTCAGCCCCCCTTTCCAGAAGGTGGGTGGCGAAAGAATGCCGAAGGATATGAGGGCTAATTTTTACGTCTAATCCTGCCTTAATGGCGTAAGCCTTTAAAATCTTCCATAAACCCTGGCGCGTAAAAAATGTTCCCCGGTAGGTAAGGAAAAGAGCTTCATTCGGCTTTTTTAAAAGCCTTGGCCGGGACTTTTCAAGATATCTACGGATCGCCCTAACAGCCGAATCCCCAATAGGAACAATCCTTTCTTTCCCGCCTTTACCCAGGCAGAGAAGAAATCCTTCCGCCAGATTTAAATCCTTGGGTTTTAATCCAACTAACTCCGAAGCTCTTAATCCCGTTGCATAAAGAAGTTCCAGCATAGCTTTATCTCTGACTCCACGCACATCTTTTATATCAGGTTGCTTGAGAAGTGATTCCACTTCCTTTACCGTTAAAAATTTAGGCAAGGAGAGCCAGGTTTTTGGCGAGGAAAGACTTACAGCCGGATTCTTCTTTAGCACTCCGTCTAAAACCAGGAACTTATAGAAGGATTTTAATGATGAGATGATTCTGGCCATAGTGCGAGCCGAAAGACCGGCCCTGCTCTGGTGATGGATGAATCGAATTAAATCTTCTTCTTCGGCTTTTAGACAATGGATCTTTTCTTTGTGAAAGAATAAAAAAAGCTTCTTCACATCACGGGAGTATGAAAGCACTGAATTTGAAGAAAGCCCTTTTTCTACAGAAAGGTAATCAAGGAAAACCCGGAGAATATCCTCAGGCAAGGCAGGAAAATTCTTCATGTGATAAAAGGATTGGACCGCTTTTCCTGTCCCACTGTTGTTGAAGGCCCGTGACCGGTAAGGACCAGCATTTCATCGGGCATGGTCAGGATTCTATTCTTTATTGAACTTTCCAACTCCTGCCAGGAACCTCCGGGGAGGTCAGTACGGCCAACTCCTCCATAAAAAAGAGTGTCTCCGGAGAGTAGAAATCCGTTCCCTAAAAAACTTACACTTCCCGGTGAGTGACCGGGAGTATGAATAACCTGAAGGAAAGATTTTCCTATTTTGAGTTTATCCCCATCTTTAAAAAAATAGTCAGCAGGAGGGGAATCCTTTGCCCCGAGAAAAGCAGCCATTTCAGTCTGATGAACTACTTCCAGCATAGGACTATCGGCAGAATGAATGTAAAGGGGGACACCGAATCGTTCCTTTATGTCTTTATTGGCTCCGATGTGGTCCACATGACCATGTGTATTGAGTAAGAGCGATGGTTTAAGGTTTTTCTCAGCAATCACTTTAAATATTCTTTCTGCTTCAGCTCCAGGATCAACAACAGCACATTCTAAAGTTTCTGTGCAGTAGACAAGGTAGCAGTTTGTCTCAAGAGCTCCCACAATGAGCATTTCGTAATTCATTTTTTCACATGATAAATCTAACTCGTTCCCGAGTCAAGCAAGGGGTCTCAATACCTGACGTTTGAAGTCAGGCATTATCATACGGAAATTAATGCAATCAAGGGGAGAGAAACGTCACATCCCAATGGCAAGGTCTGATCCCGCAGGAAATGTCAAATGTTGAGACGCGACCCCTTTTTTTTTCTTTTTTTCTTGTTTTTTCCCTGGGAAAAAAATATAATCCCCTCAAATGATGGAAAAAACATCACAATTCCAAATCATTAAAATATCCAATTTAAAAAGACTAAACCTAAGCTTGTTAAAAAATAGCCGGATGAATCCAACTTTATACAAAAAGTAAATTGGCTCATAGACTGGCCGAAAAATTTTGATTCATTTTAGAACTTAAAAAATGGAACAAAGGAAAAAGATCGGTCTTCTTCTTGGGCCATTTCTTTTTCTCCTGGCTTATTTCTCCCCTCTTCTCCCCCAAAACCAAAAGGCTCACAGTCTGCTTGCTGTGTTTTTTCTGGTAGTAGTCTGGTGGGTCACAGAATGCATTCCTATCCCTATTACCGCTCTTCTCATTCCAATTTTTTTAACTGTTTTTCAAATTGCTCCGGTTAGTAAAGCCTTTGCTCCTTTTGCCAATCCAATAATCATGCTCTTTTTAGGGAGCTTCATCCTAGCAAGAGCAATGAGCGCCCATTCTCTCGACCAAAAATTAGCTTTCTCTATTCTTTCCCTGAAATCCATTGCCCAAAAAAAAATCAGAATACTCTTTGCTATGGGATTGACCTCCGTATTTCTTTCCATGTGGATTAGTAACACTGCCACTACTGCCATGATGTTTCCTATTGCTTTAGGAGTTTTAAACGCCTTTGGAAATGAAAAAGATAAGAAGGCATCATCCACTTTTGCCGTAATCCTCCTGGTAACCTTAGCTTACTCTGCTTCTATTGGAGGTATTGGCACTCCTATTGGCAGCCCTCCAAATCTTATTGCCATCGGTATGTTAGAAAAACTGACAGGGTACAGGATCACTTTTTTCCAGTGGATGATTACAAGCTTTCTGGTGCTCATTCCTATGTTCTTATTTCTCATTTATTTCATGAAGTTCATGCTTAGAGGTGAGAAAAAATTCATCCGCGAGCTAAAAATTGTTCCTCCAAAGGAGAGTAAAGTACAACGAGGTTTAGGAAGAGCACAAAAAAATGTGCTTACTGCCTTTTCTGTTACTGTTTTTCTCTGGATCTTTCCAGGTGTAGTCTCTCTCGTTTGGGGAAGAGAAGCCCCTCTTTTCCTGTGGCTTCAAGAGCACTTTCCAGAATCTGCTGCGGCTATAATTGGAGCAGGTCTCCTTTTTTTCCTTCCTGTTAATCTTAAGCGCGGGGAATTTACTCTTTCTTTAAAAGATGCATTAAAAATCGATTGGGGAACTCTTCTCCTCTTTGGTGGAGGACTGTCTTTAGGATTTCAGATGTTTGAAACAGGTCTGGCTGATGCCATCGGCAAATTTTTTATTTCTTCAGGCGGAAGTGCAGCCAGTCTCTCTCTTATTACATTTCTCTCGATTGCCTTCAGCGTGTATCTTACGGAATTAACATCAAACACAGCCTCAGCAAATATGATTGTTCCAATTATTATTGCCATCTCTAATTCTGCCTCTATCAATCCGCTCCCTCCTGTTCTGGGGAGTGCGATTGGCTGCAGTTTCGCTTTTATGCTTCCTGTCGCAACTCCTCCAAATGCTATTATTTTCGGCTCAGGGCTAGTTCCGCTTCCCCAAATGCTAAAATTCGGGTTCTGGCTGAATATTGCCGGAATTTTCATCATATGGGTTAGCGTCAGGTTCATCGCACCCTTTCTTGGACTTATATAAAGGCGGGCTTGATGAATCAAATCTTTACACAAATAAATACATCGGGCTTGATGAATCAAGCCCCTACAATTTTATCTTCGGCTATTAAAAACTCTTCTCCTAAGGTATCCCTTTTTTAAACACTTCGATATTTTATCCTTCAATAAGTTCTGCTATAATGAGCGTAAATGGATGCCTACTTATCTCAGGAGGCCTATAAATCCCTGTCAGCTATAAGTCTCATTTCTTCAAGCTCAAATTCTGATGGTTTTCTTATAGGGCACAAGAGAGGTCACAGATTTTTTGTGGAGAATATTTTTTCCTCTGTTAATGGATTTTTCCCATCTCTTCAAAAATATCATGAACTGGATCAATTCTATGATGGAAAACTTTTTGGTTTTTTCTCTTTTAAACCAGAAAAAAACAAAATCAAAAAAATATTGGCACCATTTGCATGTGGAAAGCTCTTTTTAGAGCTAAGTCTAAACCAGCAAAATAAGATGAGTATCAAATCATACATCATAGACTATAAGGATGAATTTTTTCTTTTTCCGATAAAACTAAAGCAGCATAAATAGAAGACAGAGAATAATGGAAAGTCTATTAAACAACGAGCAGCATAAATTCCTCCTTAGCCTGGCCCGACAAAACATCCAGCACTACTTGAAGACAGAAAAACCCCTCAAAATTAAAATAAAAGACGAAGAGCTAAAGGAAAAAAGAGGAGCTTTTGTCACTCTTAAAGTGCAGGATCAACTTCGGGGCTGTATCGGATACCCCCTCCCTTTCAAACCCCTTTATGAAACAATCATGGATGTCGCTGTCTCGGCTGCCACTAAAGATTATCGTTTTCAACCTTTAACATTAGAGGAGTTGTCTGAGGCAAAAATTGAAATATCCGTACTAAGCCTCCCAAAACCAGTCAAGGATGTCAAAGAAATAGAAGTGGGGAAGCACGGGATAATCATTTCAAAGGGCTCTTCCAAAGGCCTTCTTCTTCCTCAGGTCCCTGGCGAGTGGAATTGGGATTTAAAGACTTATCTCTCCCATGGATGTTTAAAGGCAGGCCTGGATGAAAATGAGTGGAAAAAAGGAGTCAGTATCGAGATTTTTTCTGCTCAGGTTTTCTCAGAATAAAAGCATGCAAAGCGCCATCTTATAATCAGTGGCCACAAATTTAAGACCTGTGAATGTAATAATATTTTATTTGCCTGCTGCCTTCCGAATCCTGCTTTCCGCTTTCTTCCTTCTACCTTCCTTAATTCAACCTTAACTCTTTATATCTTAGCCCCTACTTCTTTCTAAACTTATTTTTCTTGAGCATTTCTTCTGCACCTTTTTTGCAATCATTTACTCCAGAGACCCAGCGGGAATCTGACTCCATACTCAACACGTATTCCAACTCCTCTTTTGCTTTCTCGACCTCTTTGAGGGCAAGGTAAGTATCTGCTAAATAATAACGTGTCAAAGGATCATTAGGGCCTAATTCCTTGGATTTTAACAAATGCTCAAGTGATTTCTTTTTACTTCCACCGGCAATGCCTGGCACCTTAAAGTACACCCGGCCTAAAACTCTGTCCGGCCCTCCATCTTCATATCCCCTGTCCAGCTCGATAACTTTGTTCATCGCATCTTTTATGTCATCAACTAATGAAAGACTTTTTAGAACACCCCTTGCTTCACCATAGACTCCATAATTGACGCCAAGCCAGTAATAACCATCTGGCTTTTCCGGTTTTAAGTCCACAGCTCTTTCGGCATTATAAATCCCCTGGGAAAAAATAGTCTTTTTACTCTTTTTTTTCTCAGTATTGGATCCAATATAATAGAGTATCCTGGCTATCTTCCAGTATGCATCATACCTGTCCGTGGCTTTCAAAAGGGCTTCCTGGTATTTAGCTTTGGCTTTCTCAGCTGTAGCCATATCCTTCATCTCAGCATACAGCTTATCCCCCTGCACAATCAACTCTTCAGCATCCTGGGCAAATGCGGAAAAAGAAAAACTCAACAATATAAGAAGCATAAAATATTTTTTCACATTCATTCTCCTCTCCTTTTTCGGATATTTATAACACAAATTTCCTCTCAAAGACAGTAGTTACTATAACTATGTAAGCATCACATTTTCTGTAATGAGCGATAAATTAATCATATCATAAGGGTATTTGGGGATGGATGAGGTGACCTTTGAAGATTTAGCCTCCCTGAATCGCTCTTCGAGGAAATCCGACAGAGTCGGGCGGCGAGTATGTATTAACTCAGGCCAGTGGATTAAGAAAACACGCAACTTTTGCCCCAGCTATTCAAATATTTAAATTTTGCGAAGGCCAGCAGGTAAGAAAAACCGTTTGAAGGCTGAGCGGGCATGGTTCCTCTCCTTGAAGGAGAGGAGAGCGAAGCCTGAAACCGAGCAGCTTTTGCCTCGCTGGGACAAAAGTTGCGTGTTTTTGAACCTGCTGACCTGAGCTCTCCTTCAAACGGTTTTTTCACCCACTGCCCTTCGTCTATGCGTTGAATAGATGAAGAGGGGATGGCGTAAAAAATCTGAACGGGAGCTAAAACATTCCCAAATACCCATATTAAACCATTACATAAAAACGATGTTTCTCAAAACTATTTATGATAGTTGTCAGCCTTCTCATCCAGTTCGATCATGAACCGTTCTATTTTTTGCTGTTCCTTCTCCAACTCTTCATCCTTGAGTCCAGGGTCAACAGTAAAAGGTGAGCCGTATATAGCAACAACCTTTGAAAAAGGATAAAAAATTAAAAAATTATCCCAGCTTTTCAAAAATTTCTTTCGTGAAGTGGAAAATGTGAATGGAACAAGGATTGCCCCGGTTTCCTGTGCTAGTTTTAGGCCTCCAAGCTTCACTTTTCTATTGGGTCCTCTGGGCCCATCAGGAACAATTATCAATTCTCCGCCATTTTGAAGCTCCCTCTTCATCTCATTCCAAACTTTGATTATTGCATGCGAGCCTGATCCTCTTAAGTTGCGGTATCCCCATTTAGACATAATTCGGGCCGCAATTTCCCCATCCTCGCTTGGGCTAATAAGGGGCATAATGTCTCTTCGCCGGAAAAAATATGGAACAATAAAAATCCGGCCATGCCAGACCAGGAAAATCACTGGTTTTCCCTGCGCTCTTAATTCCAGATAATCTTCCTCACCTAATATTTTCATTCTGGTGGTTTTTGCCCAGAGCCATAAAACAAGTCTCCCCACAAAACCAACAAGCCTCCAGCGCATTTCATTTAAAAAAGACATCGGCATAAATAATATAAAAAACAAAATGAACAGTAAACCATATAAAAAATATTTATTGTGTACTCAGGCCAGTGGATTCAGAAAACACGCAGCTTTTGCCTCGCTGGGGCAAAAGCTGCGTGTTTTTGAACCTGCTGACCTGAGCTCTCCTTCAAACGGTTTTTCTCACCCACTGCCCTTCGTCTATGCGTTAAAAAATTGATGAAGGTATGGCGTGAAAAATCTGAACGGGAGCGAAACCATCCCCGAATACTTTCTGATTATTACCCCAACAAGATGGAAGAGGACTATCTTGTTTTTTCCGCCCTTGCTATGAGTTTATCCGTTGCAAAACCCAATCCAAATCCAACAAGACTCAGGCCGAGCCCATAAGGTACGGAATAAGGCCAGGCTGGCCAATTCAGAGTCAGAA
>JADHWO010000119.1 GCA_016783445.1 Candidatus Aminicenantota bacterium | reverse complement strand
ATCTCCGTTAAATGTTAGAAGATATTCGACAAAAATTATAAGGACTCTCAGTTTAAAAAGTCAAATTTAGTATGTAGTATGGGGATGTTCCCATTAATTCATTAATTTATTCTAAGATAAATTCAAGTCTGTCATAGAGTTTCAGCTGATTCTTATCATCCATACAGGCTTTTATTTCCAAGACATACATTGCTGGAATCTTGGAAGAATAGGAAGCACAAGGCGGCTTTTTACACGGGGGGACATTGCGTTCGATATAGACAATCCTTTTCTCTTTATCCAGCCAGAGAATATCAATAGATATTTTCATGTTTTTCATCCAGATAAAGTGAAAATCTTCATCTTTAAAAACTAAGATCATTCCCTGATCAGGATTCAGTTTTTCCCGAAACATGAGCCCTAGTTGTCTTTCTTCATCCGAAATGGCTACTTCGGCTGTAACAGAAAAACCATCAGGGAGAAATATCTTGATAAATTTTTTCTTTCCGCATTCTAGTGAAGACAGAACAAAAAAGAATGCCAAACAAGAAAAAAGGATGTTCCTTATCTTTTTTGAATGTCTTAACTTAAAGTGTCTGTTTTGTTTCATTTCTCTTTCCTCGCACATACTCAGTGTGTCGAAATTAAGGGGACAAAACGGACAGGAAGGAGCTTCTTCTCCTTGAATTTTTTCTTTTCTCTTATAACAAGTACCAACTCCTGAAACGCAGAGCCTACAGGAACAATCATCCTCCCTGTAACTTTCAATTGTTTTCGCAATGCCTCTGGCACTGCAACCGGAGCCGCGGTAACCATAATAGCATCATAAGGAGCGTGCTCTTTCCAACCGTAAGCACCATCTCCGACTTTAAAATATATATTTTCGTATTCCAATTTTTTCAAAACTTTCTCAGCTCTTAAGGAAAGACTCTTGACTATCTCCATGGTGAAAACTTCTTTTCCAGCCTCAGCCAGGATAGCTGCCTGATAGCCTGAGCCTGTTCCTATTTCCAAAATCTTCTCATTCCCCTTCAGACGAAGGATTTCTGACATATAAGCCACAATATAAGGTTGAGAAATAGTCTGTCCCTCTCCAATAGGAAGAGGTTCGTCATGATAGGCATTGGATTTCATATTCCAAGGAACAAACAGATGGCGGGGGACTTTTCTCATTGCTTCTAATATTTTACTATCCCTAACTCCCCTGGCTTCTATCTGATCTTTTACCATTTTTTCTCTTTTTTCTTTGTAATCCTTCTTCATTTTTTTTTGCTGAGAACTACGGGCTTGATAAATCAAACCGCTGCATTATTTTCCCTTCGTATCCTAAATCCCTCTCAGCGTTATATATTTAATTAATATGCTCTGCCAAAATAGACTACGGTCTCCGTCGGCTTCTGACAGAAAACACACTTTCCTCGGGCTGCTTTCTTATCTTGATCCAGAAGGATAATCCGGATAGTAGCCATAGTCTCCTCTTTGATCTTTTCTTCACAAACTTGGTCCTCACACCAAAAAGCCTTAATAAATCCCTTTTTGGATTCCATTATGGCTTTAAATTCTTCATAGTCCTTCACCTCATGCGTATTCTCTTGCTGAAACTTTAAAGCCATCTCGAACATATTCTTCTGGATTTCTCTTAGAATTTCCGGCACTTTTCTATTCATAGATGCCTGAGCCACATTTTCTTTTTTTCCTGTATCTCGCCGCACGACAACTACCTGTTTCTTCTCTATATCTCTAGGACCAATCTCAATCCTTAGAGGCACTCCCCTCATCTCCCACTCAGAGAATTTCCAACCCGGGGTGAATTCTTCTCTCTCATCCAGTTTTACTCTTAATCCTTCTTCTCCTAATTTTTCCTCAATATTTCGAGCCAAAGGGAGAACATTTTCTTTCCAGTTACCCGCAGAAATAGGAACAATAACCACTTGAACAGGAGCAATGTTGGGCGGAAATTTAAGTCCAGAATCATCTCCATGAGCCATGACTAAAGCTCCAATAAGACGCGTAGACACTCCCCAGGAAGTCTGCCAAACATACTGAAGCTTCTGGTTGCGATCCTCAAACCTGATGTTAAAAACTTTGGAAAACTGTTGACCCAGGTTGTGAGATGTTCCCATCTGGAGTGATTTTCCGTCTGACATCATTGCTTCAATAGCAAAAGTTTCTAAAGCCCCGGCAAACTTCTCCCTTTCTGACTTCTTCCCTGAAATCACCGGAATGGCTAGTTCATTCTCCACAAATTCTTTATAAAGAGAAAGTATCATCAGTGTTTCATCCTGAGCTTCCTCAAAGCTTTCATGGGCTGTATGCCCCTCTTGCCACAAGAACTCCGTAGTCCTTAAAAAAGGCCTGGTGACCTTTTCCCAACGGACTATATTGGCCCACTGGTTAATCAGCACGGGTAAATCTCTCCATGACTTGATCCATTTAGCATACATGTTGCCAATTATGGCTTCTGAAGTGGGACGTACGGCCAGTCTCTCCTCTAATTCTTCTTTTCCCCCATATGTGACCCAAGCAACTTCAGGTGCAAATCCTTCTAAATGTTCGGCCTCTTTCTGAAGGAAACTTTCGGGGATGAGGAGAGGGAAATAAGCATTCGAGTGGCCAGATTTTTTTATCCTATCATCGACCAAGCGTTGTATTCTTTCCCAAACAGCATAGCCATATGGCCTGATGACCATCATCCCTTTAACTGGAGCATAATCGGCCAGCTCTGCCTTTTGAATAATCTCGACATACCATCTTGAAAAATCAACACTTTTAAGAGTTATTTTCTTTACAAATCGTTCGTTTTTGTTCACTTCTTTCTCTTCAGTTTCGATTATCGGTCATTCTATATACAGCTATTTTTTTTGTCAAGAAAGGCAAAAAAAGGGCCGATGAGAAAGCAGGAAAAAAATTCACCCTTTATTTCATCCAAAAGGGTGATTGACTACTCTATAAAAAGGTGTAATTTTAACTTCTCAAGAAAAGGAAGCGACTATGTCAGGCAAATGCTCTTTCTGTAAGATCTTTGAAACAGGGGTAATAAGCAATGCTTTAAGCACCTTATCTCTATTTGGAAAGGGAATAAAAAAGAGGGGATTAAGCGTAATTAGCCGCAGGTCTAACCTTTCCCGATGAGAAAAAATATGAAAAAATCACCCGACAAATCATCTTTAAAAGCGATTGATACATTCTCAACCCTATGGCATAAGTATAATCAACAATGAGTACATCAATATTATTCGATAAGTCTTCCATCCCAGGCGCAACCAGATATGCGAATACAGAGCGAAGCTTCGAGCTTTCTATTCCAGCTTTGGTTTCGGGAATCGATGCCATGGGAGATGAATTTAAAGAATACACTGAGCTCGCTTCTATAAGCTCTCAGGAAGCTGTGTTTTGGCTTGATTCGGGGGTAACAATCGGCTCCGTATTAAAGCTATTTTTGGATATCCCCAAAACCGTTCTCTTGGAAAATAATCTTAAACTTGAAATCACGGGAAGGGTGACGTTCGTCAAAGCCGATCAGAGCAGCGAAAAAAAGCAACTCATATCTCTCCGCTTAGAAAAAAAATATAAAATAAATCATCTCCATTCAAAAAAGATTTAAGTTTTCACGCTTTTTATCTTTCCCTTAATCTATTCATATATTCCTGGAGTCATACTTTTATAATCTTTATAATTTCAGAACTCATGACATTATATATAAAGTTAGATGCCTGTATCCAGTTAAAAATAAGGGGAAATAGCCTTACAAAGAGTTAACTCTTAGTATACGACATATTTATCACGCATTATTTACTTGACAAACGGGTTACTGTACTGTACAATATGGGTAAATCCAATGACAAAGGAGATCGCCCATGGAACCCAGCCTCATACCCATACCCGTTGATAACAGCATCACCGGAATCAGTGGAGTGGCTTACATGAAGGACCTCGGTTCCCACATAAGGATTGTCGTGAACCATCATCATCTCTTCGAGTACAAGAAAGAAGACAGGATCTCAAAAGTCGCCTCCATTGTAACCCTTCTGAAAACAGGAGCAGCCAAACAGATCGAGATTGCCCAGGCCTTTGATATTAACAGGGATACCTCCCGCCGATACCTACACAATGTTGAAAAATACGGCCTGGCCGGTTTGTTTATGACCAAGACCGGTCCTCAGGGTCCTCATAAGATAACCCCAAAGGTGCACAGATTCATCGTAGAGAAACTCCATATCAATCAGGGTGTCGCTGCTATTTTAAGAGCAGTCAAAGAGGAGTATGATATAGAGTTAAGCCGAAAGTCTATCGAGCGCATTCGTGTCTCCCTTTCTGAGGGGAGCTCAGCCAAGGTCACAACCGAACCTATGGAATTAGCGTTTGAAGACACTGAAGAATCGGTTGAGGAAGCCCATGGGGAACCTCTTCTGGCTAAAGATGCAATATCCTCAGATGAGACCCTGGAGGCTGGTGCTGCAGAACAAGCGCCAGCAGGAGTGTTTCTTCTCTGGCCGTTTCTTCATTTGCTTGGATTTAAGGATATAGTGAATAGTGTTTTCTCTCCTCTACGGGCCCGGCTCTTTTTTGTAAGGGAGACTCTCTTAACTATTATCCTTTTGGCCTTTCTGCGTTGTAGAAGCGTTGAAGATTACAAGACCTTAGAAAAGCGGCGGTTAGGTCTATTCTGGGAGGGTTCTCGGGGAATGGACTTACGCACGCTGCGGCGCAAACTGAGTCTACTCTCTTTTGAGAAAAAGGCCTTGAGTTTATTAACCCGACTCGCTAAACGTTATCAAGAAATAGGTCTTGTCCAATGCGGTGTATTATATTTTGATGGCCATTTCATACCTTACTATGGCGAGAGGAATCTGCACAAAGGCTTTTTCACCCAGCGGCGGCTGGCCGTTGCGGGCCAAAATCAGTTCTTCCTTAACGACACAAACGGACGCCCGATTTTCTTCTGGCTCAAGCCAGCAGATAAGACCCTCCTTAAGGTGATTCCTTCGATCTGTGAACAGATTAAAGAGCTAACCGGACAGGAGACATTTACCATTGTCTTTGACCGGGGTGGATTTTCCTCAAAGCTGTTTTACACACTGGAGAACAATACAGAGGTCAAGTTCATCACCTATCTTCGTGGATGCAAAGAGCGTGTCGCGCCTTCAGCATTCAATCGATACAGCATTGAGTATCGACGTCGAAAGGAGCAAGCAGAGTTGGCCGAGTTAGGATACATTGGGATGAGTCCACAGCATTACCGGCTCGTTGTGCGAAAGAAGGGTGAAAAACAGACCTTCATTCTGACCAATGACTTCGAACGAACCGTCCCGCAGATTGCGACTTTGATGTTTAACCGATGGAGCCAGGAGAACTTTTTCAAATACATGGTCAGAGAATATCATTTGGATTCTCTGATGAGTTACTTAACGGAGGAGAGTTCTGAAGTGATCATGGTGACAAACCCAGCCAGAGGAGAAAACCGCCGTATGAAAAAGGAGTTAGAGAAAAAGTTAGGGCAGCTTGAGCATTTTCTGGCTGAGAAGTTTACAGTTTCAAGAAAACGTGCGCAAAGTGAACGAATGGCTCAGAAGACTCAAAAGGCCCAGCAACGTGCCGCTGAAATCAAGGAGTGCATCAAACGGCTTAATACTCAGTATCGGCAGATGCCGAAAAAAATACCCGCTTCCCAACTCGGTGACAATCGTGCCCGAGAGATATTTTATCAAGAGAAAAAGATGCTTGTGGATAGTTTAAAACTTTTGGCCTATAATGCTGAGGAGTGGCTGTTGGACATACTAGCCAGAGAATACAATGATTCCCGCGACTTTCGCCGGGTGTTGCTTCTGATAATGAAACAACCAGGAACTATCCAGCGTATTGACGATCGCATAATCATCCAGCTTCACTCGCTTCACAATCCAAGGTATCAAAGAGCAGCTGAGTATCTCTGTGAAGAGATCAATCAGATGAAGATTCCTGCCCCCAGTGGGAAAGGAACCATGTTTTTTGAAGTCAAAGAAACACTCTAAATGCGTTATTTAAGAATAATTTTTTGTGCCCTATGTCATGAGTTCTGAATTTAGTATTCAGCTACTTTTTTTTTAGATGACTAAATTTTTTATCTAATTTAGCTAAGGTATTCAAATAATAAAATTATAAAAATCTGACCCTGTCCGACCCTGTCGCTTTGCCCAATTTTTGTCATAAAGCCAACCAACCAATTCTTGACAATAGATTATTGTTTTTATAACATATTAAAAAAAACGAGAAAATCATGAAAAACCCTAAATCTATAAAGAAGCCTGCCATAAAAACAACAAAGTCAGCAAAAAAAGACCCGCAACATATCGAAGAAGCCGCTCCCGCTCCTGTGGAGATAAAAACACCTCAAGCAGAAGAGGAGAAAATAATCAAGGTTCTTCTCTATTGTACTTCAGATTTAATCCTCTCAGGAATTTTAAAAGCTATTGATGTCGCCCCCGACATGGAAATTATCAATATCGAGAAAAGCACAATTGAATCTTTTTTAGAATCTATAAAAGAACTCAGACCTCATGTTATCCTTTTTACAAATTCTGAGCCTTTGCCTAATATTCGAGAAATCTGCAAAGCCATCATAGAAATTTCAGAGGCCAAACCTAAATCCAGGTTGTTGCTTCTAGGAAACATCCCCTCCCATGAAGAAGTAGTGGGGCTCATGAATGCAGGAGTGAGAGGGTATTTTGACTTGAATGACCCTTCAGATCAACTAGAAAATGCTATAAGAATAATTAATAAAGGAGAAATCTGGCTTCCTCGAGATAAGATGAGCAGCATCATGGACAGGATTATTTCTGTGGTTGGAAGAGATCTTAAAGAAAAGACACTTGACCAACTTACCCCTACTGAATTTCAAGTTCTAAGACTCATCGGGAAAGGGAAAAGCAATGATGAGATTGCTGGGGCCCTTTTTATAAGCAAGAATACAGTCCGATCCCACATCAAAAGCATATACGCCAAGCTTAACACTCATAGCAGACTTCAACTTGCATTGTATGCTATTAATTCTGCGCTTTTTTAACTTATTGAAGATAATTAAGAGGAAAACATGACAAAAAAATCAACATCTCAAAAAACAGCACCCAAAAAAACCTCAAAAAAAGCTAGAGATGCTGCAAGTATTGAGGTCAACCGTCGCAGAGAGTGGCGATTTGATCTCCCGCTTCCAGTAAAAATTGAGGGGAAGCTACCTGTGGGAAAAACATTCAAAGAGGAAACGAAAATTGAAAATATAAGTTCTAAGGGAGTCTA
>JADHWO010000118.1 GCA_016783445.1 Candidatus Aminicenantota bacterium | reverse complement strand
TATCCCCAGGATTTTAATGCTTATCTCCGAATAGGAGAAGATGGCCGGGTAGCCTGCTTTAGCCCTAAGATTGAAATGGGACAGGGTGTTTTCACCTCGATGGCTCAGATGCTGGCCGAGGAGCTTGATGTGACCTTAAGCGCCGTTGATATGATCATAGGAGACACTGCGCTCTGCCCCTGGGATGCCGGGACTTTTGGTTCCAGAAGCACTAAATATTTTGGGCCCCCTTTACGGCAGGCTGCAGCAGAAGCCAGAGCAGTTCTTTTTCAACTTGCTGCAGAGCATCTTAGTACATCTAAGGAAAAGCTGGTGGTAAAGGAGGGCATCATCTTTGTTCAAAACAACCCAGAGAACAAGGTCTCATATGCCCAGCTCGCAAAAGGGAAAAAGATTGAGAGACATCTTGATAAAAAACCTCCTATTAAACATTATTCAAAACACACTATTTCAGGAAAACCGACAGACCGTTTGGATGGCAGGCAGAAAGTCACCGGAGAAGCCAAGTTTACAGGAGACATCCGATTGCCTGGAATGCTTTATGCCAGGATATTAAGGCCCCCGGCTCACGGAGCAAAGCTCAAAAGTGTGGATATCTCTGCCGCCAAGGAAATAAAGGGCATTAAGATCATCCAGGATGAAGATATAATCGCCGTTCTTCACAAGCACCGTGATGTGGCAGATAAGGCTCTGGGTTTGATAAAAGCCCAATTTGAGCTGCCCGAGTTTAAGGTGGACAACCAGACCATCTTTAAACATTTAAAAGATTCTGCCCCAGATGGAGAAACCGTAACAGAAGCAGGGAATCTTGAAAAGGGGAAAGCACTGGCCAGTAAAAAATTTGAAGCGGCATATTTTAATCATTACGTTGCCCACGCCCCCGCGGAAAACCATACGGCTGTGGTAAAAATAGAGGGAGATAAAGCTACAGTCTGGGCATCCACACAGGCTCCTTTCAGAGCCCAGGGGGATGCCGCCCGGGCACTGGGATTTTCTCTCGAGAATGTCCGTGTTTTAACTCCTTTTGTCGGTTGTGGTTTTGGCGGAAAAAACAGCGGAGGGCAGGTAGCTGAAGCAGCCCGGCTTGCTAAATTAACCGGAAAACCAGTACAGGTCGCCTGGAGCAGGAAAGAGGAATTTTTTTACGATACTTTCCGGCCGGCAGCTGTTATAGAAATTAGGTCCGGTCTCAACAGTTCAAATCAAGTCGTCTTTTGGGAATATCACAATTACTTTGCCGGCAGCAGAAGCTCTTTACCCTTCTACAACATCCCTCATCATCGTGTCCTTTCCATGGGAGGAGGATGGGGAGGTCGAGGTGGCGGCAGCGCTCATCCCTTCAGTGTGGGTGCCTGGCGTGGCCCTGGCAGCAATACCAATGTATTTGCCATGGAATCCCAGATTGACATTATGGCTGAGGCAGCAGGGATGGATCCATTAAAATTCCGGCTATTAAACTTAACAGATAAACGAATGAAAAGAGTTCTTAATGCTGCTGCAGAGAAGTTCGGACACTCATTCTCGAAGGCGCCCAGCGGAAAGGGATACGGGATTGCGTGTACGGATTATCTGGGTACATACTTGGCTACAATGGCTGAGGTTAAGGTGAACAAGAGGACAGGAGAAGTCCGGGTAGAACGTGTTGTATGCGCTCAGGATACGGGCGAAGTGATAAATCCGGAAGGAGTTCGGATGCAGATAGAAGGCTGCATCACCATGGGACTTGGCTACTGTTTGACCGAAGAGATCCACTTCAAGGGCGGAAGGATAATGGATGAGAACTTTGATACGTACGAAATTCCCCGTTTTTCCTGGCAGCCGAAAATTGAAACCGTACTTGTGGATAATCCCGAAATGCCTCCCCAGGGGTGTGGAGAACCGGCTATTACCTCTATGGGCGGTGTGATTGCCAATGCAGTCTACGATGCTATAGGAGTTAGGCTGTTTATACTCCCAATGACACCAGCCAGAATTAAAGAAGCACTGAAGGCAAGCTAGTTTCCTCACATGTCTTGGAAAAAGGGGATAGGCCCCATTTTTCCCTCTTTTTTTTCTTTCTTTTGGAAGAAAGTAGTATTTTTATCGTCCTAAACATATAAAACAAACATTTTTGAGAAATTCTAAAAGATAATAGAAATGGAGTTTATCATTTTTCCTTGTTCTTTCCCCTATCTGATTTTAAAGGAGTGCTGAGTGTTTTATAAGAATAGTCGACTCATATCAACAGTTATTTTTCTTGTGTTATTTTTATATGCTCCTCATATCTTCAGTCAAGATCGCGTGAAGAATATCCATGTATCCCGCATAAAAGATCCTCCAAAAATTGACGGCCTTATTGAAGAGAGCTGCTGGAAGAATATTCAACCTGTCTCTGGATTTATTCAGCATGATCCTTTTAATGGAGAAAAAGCCTCGGAAGAAACGCTTGTCTGGGCAGTATATGACCAGAAAAACATATATTTTGCTTTCCTGATGAAAGATACTCTTCCGGCAAAGATCTGGGCAGAGCTTACCCCTCGTAATGCTTATGAGAATAACGATTCGATCACCTTGATCCTGGATACATACAATGATAAGCGGACGAGTATTAGTTTTACCGTGAATCCCAAAGGTGTCCAGAAAAATTCCGTGGAGACAATATGGAAATCCGGTGCCGTTATCCGCACTGATGGATGGGCCGCCGAAATGGCCATTCCCTTTAAATCCTTAAGGTTTTCTCCGAAGGGAAACCAGGTCTGGGGGATAAACTTTGAACGCTATATTTATCGTTTAAATGAACAGGATTACTGGACGGACGTCAGTAGGGATAAGCCTCTGCTTCATCAAATGGGAGAACTAAGCGGGCTGTCCGGAATACGCCCCGGATATAATCTCGAATTTTTTCCTTATGCAGGCTTTAGGTCTTCACGGTGGGAGGGAGCAGAGGATGACAAGATGGCAGTAGGCCTGGACTTCAAGTATGGGATTCTCCCGAATCTCATTCTTGACATGACAGCAAGTCCAGATTTCAGTGAAGTAGAATCCGATCCGTTTATATACCAGCTCTCCCCTTATGAAAACTATTTCGGAGAAAACCGTCCGTTTTTTAACGAAGGGAGTCAGTATTTTAAGTTATCCACTGAACGCGATGAATCTTGGAGGCCAGATTTTAATTTATTCTACTCAAGACGCATCAGCGATCCGAAAATTGCGGCAAAGATTTCTGGAAAAACCGGAGGATATTCTTTTGGGATACTGGGAGCGATAAACGATGAGGAGGATGGGGATCCATTTTTTAGCGTCGTTCGTGTGCAGAAAGATATCTTCAAGAATTCCCAGGTTGGTATCTACTTTGCAGGAATAGATACTTCCGAAGAATACAATCGGAATTTTGCAGTAGACTACAACTTCAATTTTAAAGACATTTATTATCTCCGCGGAATGAGTGCGCTCTCTTATAATCACGATAAAGGAAACGTAAACAACGGCATCCATATTATCCAGTTTGAAAGAGACGCTGATGCTGGAATTCAACTAGAGTTAAATTTTAAAAGAATTGAAGAAAATGTTGATATCAGGACCGGATTTGTCAATCAGACTGATATTCAAACGACAGAGTTGAGTACAGGATATGCCTGGAGGTTTAACCGAGGAAAGGTCAAACGCTTCAGTTTAGATCTTGGCGGGAATCTGAATCAGGATAGTCATGCGAACACGACCGGCTATTCTGTTGATCTAAGGTATTGGACAGAATTTTTAGCCCAGTTTGTTATCCACGGGGGATTTTCAGCAGGGAAGAGAAAATATCAGATATTTGATGCTGGAGATAGCCTGATCTGGACAGAGGATTTCATTCAGACTTATGGTGGGGATTTTGATTTTTTTTGGATGCGCGGTGGATTTTTAAAAGAAGCGAGTGTTGAAGTCGTCTGGGGAAAAAGAGGCATCTATAACGAGGACTTTACCTTAGTGGAGCCAGGGGTCCAGACAAGTATAGAAACCGAGGTGACATTGCGGCCTCTCAGTTACTTTGAGTGGTCGGTCAGCAGCGATTGGATAAAGCAGACTATCGATCAAACCGGAGAGACTGTATTTGATGGGATGACTTATGCTACAGCTTTGCATCTTCAGGTGACGCGAAGCTTTTTTTTGAGCACGCGGCTCTTAGGTGAAACCCGTGATGATCAGTACAATTTTGATTTTCTAATTGGATATTATTTCGGGGCTGGGAACATTATTCAGCTCAGCTATAAAAAAAGCGCAAAAACGGTGGGCTTATTGAGAGAAGGGGGATACTCAATAACCTTAAAAGTATCGTATCTATTAAGAATTTAAAATTGCGGTAATCTCACTATTCCTTTCTCTATCGAGATAAGATAAAAATATTTTCTATTTTAAGGAAACCTTGTTTGGGAAAATTACGTTTTATATATTATATAGGTCTAAATGAGGAATAGTACTTGTGAATAGGGCATCAGATCGTCATCTATGGGACATGTTATTGTCAATTTATCACTTTTTTCCCTCGTATTTACTTTTAAAACAGTTAATATAAATAATCATAAATAACGGGATTGTTGTTTTAATAAAAAAAAGGAGATGAGCTGTGTTTAAAAACTACATTAAGATTGCGTTTAGAAACATCAGAAAACACAAGGGTTATTCCTTTATTAACATTGCCGGCCTGGCGATCGGCTTAGCCTGCTGCTTATTGATATTGGTCTGGGTTCTGGACGAGCTGAGCTACGATAAGTTCCATGAGAATTCTCCCTATCTCTACAGGGTGGAAGAGAACCAGGATTATTCAGGCCGGATCTATCATGTAACAGTGACGCCCTATCCGCTGGCACCTGCGCTCAAAGCGGATATTCCTGAGATCATTGATGCGACCCGGTATGTAGGGTTAGGGTCACAGCTGCTCCGGCATGGAGAAAAGGTTTTTTTTGAAAGTGGTATAAAAGCTGTTGACCCATCCTTCTTTCGAATGTTTACTTTTCCTTTAGTTAAAGGTGACAGCAGCACAGCGCTCGAGGATCCTTTTTCTTTGATTGTCTCAGAAGATATGGCTGAAAAGTATTTTGGGGAGGAGGATCCTATCGGCAAGGTATTTTCTATTAATAACAGATATGATTTTAAGGTTACGGGAGTCATAAAAAATGTGCCCAATAATTCCTACCTGCAGTTCGATATGGTAATCCCTTATGAATTGCTGAAAAGGGTAGGGGCGGTTAATGATAGCATGGGCTCGAATTCAATCTTAACAGTCGTCCAGCTTCAGAAAGGCGCTTCTGTTCAGCAGGTTAATGATAAGATACGCGGTTTCATCAAGAAACATGTTCCAGACACCGTCACCGAGCTTGAACTTGCTCTGTATTCACGGATTCATCTGCACCAATATTTTGGCTACGGAAGAGATATGGGGCAAATAAAATATGTGTATATTTTCTCTGTTATAGCATTGTTTGTCCTCTTGATCGCCTGTATTAATTTTATGAATTTGTCCACTGCCCGTTCAGCAAACCGTGCCAGAGAAGTCGGCGTGAGAAAAGTGGTCGGTGCACTCAAAGGTCATATCATCAGGCAGTTCTACGGTGAGTCGGTCATCTATGCTTTTATTGCACTTGTTTTTGCAATTATTATGGTTGTGCTTTTGATGCCCGCTTTTAATAATTTGTCAGGAAAAGAATTATCATTAGGAATCCTTGGGAATTGGCAGATTTTAGCCGGATTTATCGGGATTACACTTTTTACGGGGCTTGTGGCGGGCAGTTATCCGGCACTTTTTCTCTCTGCTTTTCAACCGGTCAGGGTGATAAAGGGCAGTTTGAAATCAGGAGCTGGGAGTTCTCTGTTCAGAAGGGTGCTTGTTGTCATCCAGTTTGCACTTTCCATCTTTTTAATAATCGGGACAGTAGTTGTTTATAACCAGCTCCATTACATGAAAAATAGAGAGATTGGATATGACAAAGAACACCTGATTTATATTCCAATGAGAGGGCAAACATCGGGATCTTACAGCGCGTTCAAGGATGCGTTAGTAAGGGATCCACGAATCCTGGGCGTTTCAGGAGCGACTCACAGGCCTTCAAATATCGGGAGTAATTCCGGCGGTGCGGATTGGGACGGGAAAGATCCGGAGCAGGTTGTGTTAATCGGTATTAGCAGTGTGGATTATGATTACATAAAAACTGTAGGAATTAAAATGGTAGAAGGGAGAAGCTTTTCCAAAGATTATGCGACAGATAAGACAGAAGCCTTTATTGTTAATGAAGAAGTGGCAAAACTCATGGGGAAAAAGTCTGTAGTGGGAGAACGCTTTTCATTTCAAGGGATAGAGGGCAAGATTATAGGCGTTATGAAGAATTTTCATTATCATTCTCTCAGGAATGAGATAGAACCGCTGGCCATAAATATGAGGCCTTCAGACTTACCTTATACGTTTATAAGAATCCCTCCTGAGGACATATCAGCTACGTTGGTTTTTGTGGAAAAGACCTGGCAGAGTGTTATCCCGAACTTTCCATTCGAATACAGATTCCTCGATGAGGATTTTGAAAGGTACTATAGGTCCGAGGAAAGAATGGGAGGGCTCCTCAAATATTTTTCAATCCTTGCGGTGTTTATCGCCTGCCTTGGGCTTTTTGGGCTGGCCTCGTTTACAGCAGAACAGAGGACAAAAGAGATTGGAATCCGAAAGGTGCTCGGTGCTTCTGCTCCACAAATTACGCTATTGCTGTGCAGGGAATTTTTTGTTCTTGTCTTGCTGGCAAACATTATCTCCTGGCCTGTTGCATATTTTATCATGAGAAACTGGCTTCAGGATTTTGCGTACCGGACCGGTCTGAGCGTGATAACGTTTGTGTTGACTATGGTTCTGGCATTGGTCATCGCGCTGCTGACAGTCAGCTTTCAGGCTGTCAAGGCAGCCGTCGCCAACCCGGTGAATGCGCTAAAATACGAATAAAAAAAGTTTTAAAGGTCAGACCTCTTTTCTCAGGGAATTGCCTCTATTTTAATATAATCTCTTTCGTGTGTTTTCCACCCTTCAGGCAGTCGAGCGTTACACTGACCTTTCCTTTGCCTTCTATTAGGAACTGGTATTCTACCTCGCTCTTCCCCGGGATGCCGTTTGTAAGTTTTAAGTTCGTGAGGTCTTTCTGGTCGATTGCTGTTACTTCGCTGTCGCGGGCTCCGAATCCGCGGAAATAGCCCCGGAATCTCGCTGGAATTCCCGCAGGTAGAGATGTCCCCATTTTTTGCCCGGCAGCCAGCACTTTGACTTTTCC
>JADHWO010000028.1 GCA_016783445.1 Candidatus Aminicenantota bacterium | reverse complement strand
ATAAAAAGTTATACGGGCAACCCACAATCATTTTTATTGATGAAATACATCGATTCAATAAAGCCCAGCAGGGTGCTTTTTTACCTTATGTAGAGAAGGGAGATATTTTACTTTTTGGTACAACAACTGAAAATCCCTCTTTTGAAGTAATCGCTCCTCTTCTTTCCCGGATGAAGGTTCTGGTTTTAAACCTTTTATCTGAAGAAACATTAAAGCGCATTACCAAAGAAGCTTTAGCCAATAAGAAGAAGGGATTGGGGAATCTGCATCTTAAGCTTGAACCACAGACAATGCAGATGATCATAAACTATGCAAATGGTGATGCCCGCAGAGCCCTTAATACTCTTGAAATTTCTGCCAGTCTTGCCAAAAAAGACAAAATATCCACAGAAAATGTAAAAGAAGCTTTGCAGAAAAGAATCCTTCTCTATGACAAGAAAGGAGAGGAGCATTTTAATCTGATCTCTGCACTTCACAAAAGCCTCAGGAACAGTGATGTGGATGCTTCTCTTTATTGGCTGGCGAGGATGATCGCTGCAGGAGAAGACGCTCTTTATATAACTCGAAGACTTGTGAGATTTGCTTCTGAAGACATCGGTCTTGCAGACCCTCAGGCTCTTTCAATTGCCCTAAATGCAAAAGAAGCCTATGATTTTATCGGATCTCCGGAAGGGGAACTGGCCCTTGCGGAGGCTGTGATTTATTTGGCTTCAGCTCCAAAAAGCAACCGGGCTTACGTTGCTTTTGATAAAGCTAAAAAAGATGTTGAAGTGAATCCGTTCGAGCCAGTTCCGCTCCACTTAAGAAATCCAGCGACAGATCTAATGAAAGACGTGGGTTATGGTAAAGGTTATGCCTATGCTCATGATTTTTCTTTTTCAACAACGGATATGGAGACTTTTCCTGAGAAGCTAAAGGGGACTAAGTATTATAAGCCCGGAAACCTTGGCCTGGAGAAAGACATCAAAAAAAGAATACAATGGTGGAATTCTCTTAAAGAAAAAATTAGGGCTGAAAAAAGTAATAAACAAGAGTAAAGTTAACTGGTTCTCTTCCATTTTGTGTGAGTAATAATCAGAAAGTATTCGGGTATGGTCTCGCTCCCGTTCAGATTTTTCACGCCATCCCTTCTTCGCTCTACTCGGCGGCTGCGTAACTCGCTCCGCTCAAACATACTCGCCGCCCGACTCTGTCGGGTTCCCTCGAAGAGCAATTCAGGGAGGCTAAATCTTCAAAGGTCGCTTCATCCATCCCCGAACACTTTCTATTAATCTATCAAGACATGTTTTACCCACACAAAATGGAAGAGAACCAGTTAAATTTGAATTATTTGTATGAGTTCCAAGTGTGGCTAGCTTTTATTGCTTTTTTGTTCTTTAAGGAGGTAATAAATTTCCCAGCTGATTTCATCTGCGACACAGCCAAGACAGGAAGTCTTGGTAGTTGCCAGTTCATCCTCAGAGATTTTATCTTTTAATATTTTTTTAACTCTTTTTCTTATTCTGTAGAGCATGATGTAGTTGATCATGAGCTTCTCTTATTCGAATGATATCAACCTCTATCTGTTATGTAAAGATTGAGAAAAGTAAGAGAAAAATGATATTATGGCTTCTCTCAAAAAGAATGAAAAAATTCATCCTTGTATTTCTGATATGTTTCCTGTTTGGCTTCTGTTCTTTTTTTGAATCCAGGACTTCTTATTATCCCTCCGGCGTCTTTTTCCCTCTGTACAGAGATGGAGAGATCGTCTATAAGGGAGAGATCATTGACCTTGTGGAAAAAATGGATGGACAGGTTTATCTGTCCACAAGAAAGGGATTAGTTTATTGCCTGGATGGTTTAAAACGTAAAATTAATTGGACTTTTGAAGCTTCTGTGCCCCTATTGAGTCCTCCCTTCCTTGGTTTGGAAAACATTTATGTTTACGATGAGAGTTATACCCTCTACTGTCTGGATAAGGAAGGAACGCTCATCTGGAAAAAAAATGTTAAGGATAGAGTCGTTTCCGGGATTGCTGAATTCAAGAAAAGAATATACTTAGGCACAGAAGAAGGAAGTTTTTTCTCTCTGAATGCCTCTAACGGAGAAGAGATCTGGCGCTTCCAGGCCGGAGGAGCTATCAGGTCAACGCCCGTTTTTGCAGGCAGCAAAATTATTTTTGGTTGTGATGATTTTATCCTTTATGTCCTGACAGAAAAGGGAAATCTTATAGATAAATTCAAAGCTGAGGATAAAATTCAATCCACTCCGTTGGTTGAGAAAAAATACCTTTATTTTGGGGCTGATGATCATTATTTTTACTGTGTTAATTTGAATAATGTTAAGAAAAAATGGAAAGTTAAAACCGGGGGAAAGATTTTCACCCCTCCTGTTACGGACGGCAAGAGGATTCTTTTCCTTAGCTGGAACAATGTTCTGTATTGTTTAAATAGAAGAAATGGAGATATTCTCTGGTGGCAAATAATCCCGTCCCGGAGTTTTTACCATCTTGAAATTTCTGGAGAGAGAATTGTCGTCTCATCTCTTTCTTCTCTCTTAGTCTGTTTTGATATTAAAACAGGTGAAAAAGTCGGAGATTATGATACAGGCTTGGAGGTTAAATCAAATCCCTTATGGCTTGATCCCTGTCTTCTGATAAGTCTTTATGACGAGGAAAAAGATGAGGGAAGGCTTGTGTTCTTAAAAAAGATACTTAAAATCACCCTGAAATCCAATAAAAAGTCACCACAAGATGTAGGAAAAGAGATAGTTTTTACTGTTTCAGCTATTGGCTTTTATGAGGAAAAATATGAATTTTATCTAAAAGAAGGGGAGAATAAAGAGATAATTCAGGAAAAATCTGAGAAGAATTCATGGGTGTGGTTCCCAGAAAAAGAAGGAAATTATATAGTTGGAGTCGAAGTAGTTGATGAGAAGGAAAGCAAAACAGCTGAAATCCCCTTTGTGATCAAATAGGGCTAAGAAATTTGAAAAAACAATTAACAAAAAAAGGAGGGAGGTTAAATAATGGAACGAGAAGAGGCTTTAGAAACTGTCCGGAAGTACCTTAAGAATAAAAACCTTGTAAAACACTCTTTAGCTGTAGAAGCCTGTATGAGAGCTGTTGCGTCACGGCTCAATCAGGACGTTGAGAAGTGGAGGCTGGCAGGGATCCTTCATGACCTTGATTACGAGATTACAGAGAAAAGCCCGGAACTCCATACAACTGAGACAGTTAAAATATTGAATGAACTAAAGATCGATCCAGACATTATTCATGCTGTTCAAGCCCATGCCGGGCAGGTGTCCTGCAAGAGCGATATGGATTGGGCTATATTTTCCATTGATCCTCTTACCGGGTTGATAATTGCGGCCACTCTGATGCACCCAAGCAAGAAGCTTAAAGAAGTTGATCTTGGGTTTGTTGAGAGAAGGTACAAAGAAAAGAGTTTTGCAAGAGGAGCCAGAAGAGAAGACATTGAGCAGTGCAAGAATATTGGAGTGGAACTCGATGAATTTATATCCATTTGCCTTGGAGCCATGCAGGGTATCGATAGTGATCTTGGTCTTTGCTGATTATTTGACACCAAATTTTCCCTATGCTATAAACTTTTAGTTCAAGATTAGATAGAAAAAGTAAACGAAAACTCTTACAAACTTATGGACATATTTGCTATCATTGGAGATTCCAACAGCGGAAAAACGCGCTTAATACGGCAACTCGTCCCAGAATTAAAAAGGCGCGGGTATTCTGTGGCTGTGATCAAACGTTGTGCCCGCGGCTTTAAATTTGACCTTGAAGGCAAGGATTCCTGGGAGTTTATGGAGGCTGGAGCGGATGGTGTCGCTTTGATATCTTCGGATCGGTTGGCAGTACTTCAAAGAAAGGCTGATAAAGTAAATTCCTTTATTGTTGCTGCAGAGTATTTCAGGGATGTTGATATTATTTTTGTCGAAGGTGGCCGGAAGGAGAAAGGTCTTAAAAAAATCGAGGTATTACGGAAGGAAGTGACTGAAAAAGTGAAATCCCCGTTAGAAGAACTCATCGCTGTGGTTTCAGATGAAAAAGTGGCTCTAAATAAGCCTGTATACCACTCTGATCAAATTGGCGAGATTGCCGATTTTCTGGAGAGTAGCCTTAAGTACAGAGAATCTCATGTTGTGTTAAATATTGATGGGACTTCCATTCCTGTTAATCCCTTTGTTCAAAAGATTTTTAAAAACGTCGTCCTGGGGATGGTTACATCTTTAGATGGAGTCCAGGAGAATCCGGAACATATAACCTTATCTGTAATAAGAAAGGAGAGGAAGAATGAGAAACTTTAAAAACTGGGTATGGTTACTACTATTTGGTTCTCTATGGGGGCTTGTTGAAGTAGTTGTTGGGGGAGCCTTATTAAAAGACAATATGCCTTATGCTTCAGTGATGCTCGCTGCGTGGGCGTTCTTAGTATTGGCTGTGGGAAGAGGAGTCTTGAATAAACCAGGTACCTCGACTTTAATTGCAGTTTTTGCTGTCCTTTTTAAATTGGCGAACGCAGCACCATTTTTCTGTCATCTTTTAGGCATTTTTTCTCTGGGATTAGTCTTTGATATTTTCTCTACTCTTTTAATGAGAGGTAAGCGCAAGGTTTTTTACCGAAACAGCCTGTCAGGAGCGCTGAGTGCTTATGGAGGGTATGCGCTTTTTGCCCTTGTGATTACTTACCTGGTGCGTTATGAATACTGGATTGCCGGTGGATTGCCCAAAGTTCTCCATCATATCTTTGTGAGCGGGAGTTTTGCGGCCTTGTTGGCTGTTATGGTTGTCCCTTTGGGATTCTGGATTGGTGTAAATGGTGGGGTTTTAGCGGAGCGTCGACCACGGTGGACCTATGCAGGAACAGTTGCGGCTTTGGTTTTCCTCTGGACATTGGGAAAGGTAGCCGGATAAAGGGAGGTATACAGCTCCAGGGTTTATAACTTCAAACCTGTATAAGATGCGCAGTTATATTAAATTAAGATATCAAATTTTATTTTTTCCCAGGAAAACCAATTATGTATTTTTAAAAGTTGAATAAATAAAAGGAGAAAATAGACGAGAGGGGAAGATATGAAAGCCAAACATAAGCTTTTGAAAGAGTATTCTTACAAATTAGGCGAAATTTACAGAGGTTATACAAACAGGACATTGTATGTGAATATTTCTGATAATACTATAAAGGAAAAGCTTGTTACAGAACTGATGAAAGAAAAATTCATCGGTGGGAAGGGATTTGGCTTATGGCTATTATGGAACGGAACAAAAGATGATACTAAATGGAATGATCCTGAAAATGAAATCATCATAGCTCCTGGACCTATTGCTGGAATTACGCAATATTCAGGAGCAGGAAAATCTCTTGTTGTATCCATTTCTCCCACAACTGATTCGGTTATGGACTGCAATGTCGGCGGATTTTTTGGACCTTTTTTGAAATTTTCTGGTTTTGATGCCCTGGAAATTCAAGGGAAAGCAGAGAAAGATATTATTATTATCATTGAGGGCACCAAGGGCACTGTCAGAATCGAAGAAGCGCCGGAAGAAGCCGTTGATAGCTATATCTTAGTAGAACAGCTTACAGAGATGTATGCAGATGATGAGACTGATAAAAGAAATATTTCTGTGATCTCGTCCGGGAAAGCTGCGGAACATTCATTAATAGGAATGTTAAACTTCAGCTGGTACGATGTAAAAAGAAAAACATGCCGGCTCAAACAGGCGGGAAGAGGCGGCATAGGAACCGTTTTCAGAGATAAACACATCAAAGCTGTAGTTGCTAAAGTGAGTGGCGTAAAAGGGGACATGAATCATGTTTTTGATATGCAAGAAATCAGAGAAAGAGGGAGAAGATTCGGTAAAGAAATGAGAGAGCTTGATGATTCTCAAGCCCGAATGAGACAGGTAGGAACAGCTCACCTGGTTGAGATTATGAATGATTATGATTTGCTTCCCGTTCATAATTTCAAGTTTGGTTCACATCCTGATGCCCATAAAATTGATTCAAAAGTTTTGAAGACGAGATTTACTCAGGGAATGCCTGATGGATGTTGGCTTGGCTGTCTAATGTCCTGTTGTAAAGCAGTTGAAGGATATGAAGTGAAGACAGGTCCCTACAAAGGGCAAATAGTAACAGTTGATGGGCCTGAATATGAAACAATTGGTGCCCTGGGTTCCTGTTGCGGGATATTCGATCCTGAGCATCTTTTCGAATGTAATTTTTACTGTGATACATATGGAATTGATACAATTTCCTTCGGTACAGCGATTGCTTTTGCTGTGGAATGTTATGAGAATGGAATTCTAAATGAAGAGAGAACTGGAGGGCTGAGATTAAACTTCGGCAACTCTGATGCGGCTATGGAATTGCTTCACCAGATGGCAAGGGGAGAAGGATTTGGAGTGGTCGTTGGATCAGGTGTTCGTAAAATGAAAGAAAAATTCGCCAAAGAATACGGGGCCGATCCAAAATTTCTTCAGGATATTGGCATGGAAAACAAAGGATTGGAGTATTCTCAGTATGTCTCAAAAGAATCTTTGGCGCAGCAGGGTGGTTATGCGATGACCAATAAAGGCCCCCAACATGACGAAGCCTGGCTGATCTTTATGGATATGGTCAACAAGCAAATTCCTACATTTAAAGATAAGGCAGAAGCCTTGTATTATTTCCCCATGTTCAGAACGTGGTTTGGTTTGATGGGACTTTGCAAGCTGCCCTGGAATGATGTTGAACCCGAAGACAATGCCGAAAGCGATGAGCCGGCAAAAGTTCCCGAACATGTTGATAATTATGTTACTATTTTCAATGCGGTTACAGGAAAGGATATCGATAAGCATGAATTAATCAGGCAATCGGAAAGAGTATATAATTTCCAGAGAATATTTAACTTGAGAAAAGGGTTTGGCAAAAGGGAAGATGATGCCCAGCCCTATAGAGCAGCAGGCCCTGTTACTGTTGAAGAATATGAGTCAAGGAAGGAACGATATGATAAGCAGATGAAAGAAATAATCGGCGTTGAACCGGAAGGAAAATCTACAGAAGAAAAGATAGCTATAACAAGAAAATATAGAGAAGGAGCCTATGAAAAATTGCTCGATGCTGTTTATGAAAGAAGAGGCTGGACAAAAAACGGCATCCCAACTATTGAACATTTGAAGGAAATCAGCATGGATTTGCCTGGGCTAATCGAAGTTGTAAAGCCATATCTCAAGTAATAATCAAAATAAAGCATGCTGATTGGGGAGTCTTGATTCGCCCCTTTTTAACTTGTCATGGAAGAATTAGAAAAACAATTTTTCTCCAAGCATGACCCGAAAATTCTACCCGTCCTTAGGAATTCGGTGGTCGGAATAGCTGGGGCTGGAGGATTGGGTTCCAGCGTTGCTGTTTCTTTGGCAAGAGTTGGGGTAGGAAAGCTCATAATAACCGATTTTGATAAGATCGAACCGCCTGATCTCAACAGGCAACAATATTTTGTTGAACAAATCGGAAAGCTAAAGGTTGAAGCTCTTTTAGAAAATCTTAAAAGAATCAATCCATTCTCTGAATATAAAATCCATAATGTGAAAATAGGCGAAAATAATATTTCAGAAATTTTTGGCAAAGTAGATATTTTAGTAGAAGCATTTGATGAAGCGGGTATGAAGAAAATGCTCATTGAAAGCTGGATTTGTCGATTTCCAAAAAAGCCTATTATCGTCGCATCCGGGCTTGCTGGATTTGGAAAGAACGAAAAAATTCATATAAGAAAAATCGGGAGTCTTTATATCTGCGGCGATGAAGAGAGTGAAGTTAAAATAGGAATTTCTCCTATGGCTCCAAGAGTTGCTGTTGTGGCAAATATGCAGGCAAATCTGGTCCTGGAATTACTACTTAAAGAGAAAAATTCCAATGGATAAGAAGATAGAAGTCAATAAGGAAAAAATTGATTGGGAAGAAAATATGACTGTTGATCGAATTCTAAAAATTATGAATTATACTTTTAAGATGATTGTGGTTAAAGTTAACGGAGAACTGGTAAAAAAAGATAATTACAATACAAAGATTATACCTGAAGGGTCAGATGTTCAAGTTATTCATCTTATTGCTGGGGGGTAGTCATCTGTTACCGCTTATTAATATTCAATTAGGAGTTAGAGAAGATTGTTTTCTTCCATTTAGACATCTCGCTTTGTCCACTCACCATCGATAAAACGCCACATTTCACCGGTGGGATTCTTATCTTGCAGCTCAACTGGAAGTCGGTCCTGAGGTACATTATCATAACATAACAAGGCAGCGAAACGCAGGAGTGAAGCCGGAATGCCAACTGCTGTAAAGCCAGGATGACCTGTTGCGGGATATGGGCCTCCGTGGTGCATGGCAGGAGTAACGGCGACTCCGGTGGGCATTTTATCGTTAATTAGCCGACCCACTTTCTTGTGGAGAATAGGCTCGAGCCGCTCGTATAGCAGATTATCTTGGCCCTTGCTGTGGCTGTAAATGCTGCCAGTAAGGTTGCCCTCCAAATAAGTGGCAATCTCCACTATCTGGGCTTCGTTTCTGGCAAAAACGAAGAGAGATACAGGGCCAAATGCTTCTGCCTGCAAAGCTTTGGGGTGCTCTCCAAATACATCCCCGGAGACACGGAGCAGGGTGTTGGCGAAGCGGTAGCCGGGCTTATTGATTTCCTTACCTCCGGTCACAATTTCCGCGCCGTGTTCTTGGAGACCTTCGATCGCTGCTGCGATTTTTTCGAGAACCTGTGAGTTCAGCAGGAGGCCAGCCGGGGCTGATTGGAAAAGTCTGCTCACTTCTTGCATTAGGGCCTCGCCCGATTCATCCTGTAGTAAAATAACCAGGCCAGGGTTGGTACAGAACTGTCCTGAGCCAAGGGTGCATGAACTGAAGAGTTCGTTGGCAACCTCGTTTAACCGTTCTTTTAAAGCGCCGGGTAAAATAAAAACAGGATTGACGCTGGACATCTCTAGATAGATTAGTTTACCCGCTATATCAGCCGCCTCTTTCAGGCGCAGGCCGGTAGTTCGACTTCCTGTAAATGCTGTTGTTCCAACGAGTGGATGGGCGACAAGTTTGAGGCCATCCTCTGGCTGAAAATGGTAGAGAAGTTGCACAGTTGCCTGGGGAAGCCCAATCGTTTGGAATGCTTCGAAGGCAGCTTCGGCAAAGATTTTGGTAGTGCCTGGATGGCCCGGATTGGCTTTGGCAATTACTGGATTTCCAGCTGCAATGGCAGCGGCAAAATCACCGCCAGCAATCGAGTTAAAAGCAAAAGGGAAGTTGTTGGGGCCAAATATTACCACAGGGCCGCCAAGGGGGCTATATTTGGAGCGAATGTTGGTTTTTGTATCGATGGTAGCGCGACACCATGATCTGTTGAGTGCGGCTGAAGCAGCCTGCCGTAGCTGGTTGGTAGTGCGCGGTAGCTCAACAGAACGCAGCCGGGGTTCTTGAGCTAGCCCGGTCTCGCGGGAGGCCATCTCTACAAGCTCTTCACGTCGAGCTTCGATGTTGTCTGCGAAAGCCTCCAGAAAATTGACAGTTATATCGACCGATACTGAGGGCAGCTCGAAAACCATCTGATGGGCAGCTGAAAGAGCTAGCTCAATGTCGGAAAAACTTGAGACAGGAAAGCGGTCTGTCAGTGGTGTTTTTGTCGCCGGATTAACAGCAGCAAAGGAACCGACAGGCAAGCGTGCCTGCTTCCAGGTGCCATCAATGAGAACGGGCTGAAAAGACATGAAATACCTCCGCTGATTATTGTAGTGAGTGTATTATAGTGAGCGGTAATTCTGCTTGTCAATTCCCTTTCAAATATATAGAGGATGAGCCTAAAAGACAATAAAAATTGGATGCTCTTTACTTGAAAAACAGGTTAATTGCTGTTTTCAATTGACTTATCCAATTATATTCGTTATTTTTTAAGCTTCTTCATGTCTTTCTCCTGAGATAAAAGATTACGAAATATGTTGGATAAAGAACAAATCATTTTCAAACACATTGCTATTGAAGGAGTTCTTAAATCCGGAAAAAATAAATTAGCCAACATCCTGGCTCAAAAAATCGGGGGGAAGGTCGTTTTTGACAGAATCGAGAACCCATATCTTAAAGATTTTTATGACGAAAAAGAGGGAGCAGCTTTTCTTGCCCAGCTTGTTTTTTTGGTAAACAGGTATCACCAGCATATCAGGCTTATGCAGAGAGATTTGTTTGAGGAACGAATCATCTGTGATTATTTATTTGAGAAAGATAAAATATATGCTTATCAGACTCTTGCTGATGATGAGCTTATTGTTTATGAAAGAATATATACTGTTCTATCAGAAAGAGTTGTAAAGCCTGATTTGACTATATATCTCCAGATTTCTCTGCCAACCCTTCAAAAAAGAATTGCCAAGGAAGGAAGCGCTCTGGAAAAAAATATTTCAGAGAAATATTTGGAGGATATCCTTGAAGCATTTGACTTTTTCTTCTTTAATTATCAGGCTACACCTCTACTGGTCATTAAAGCAGATGATTTGGATTTTAATCGGGAAGAGGATATAATGGATTTGGTGGGCAAGATACAGAAGATGAAAAAGAGCCCTTTATATTATGTGCCTCTTAGCAAAGGAAATAGAAATTTAAAGAAATAAAATAAACTAAGAAGTTTCATTTTTGTAATATTCGTTTTAAACGAAATATTTTGACTTTACCTCAATCTCGATAATTTAGGCGAGATGGGGAGAAAGGATAAATCATGCCTAACGAAAAAACCCAAAAAGTAACTATTCCTTTTCTTCAAGCAAAAAAAGGGAAAAAAGAAAAAATTGTTGCTATAACAGCTTATGATTTTCCTGTTGCAAAAATAGTTGATGAAATCGGGATAGATCTTATCCTTGTGGGGGATTCTCTGGGGATGGTGGTTCTAGGCTATGAAAATACTATTCCTGTGACTATGGAAGAGATGATCCATCACACTAAACCTGTTGTTCGGGCCTCAAAAAGGGCTCTGGTTGTAGGGGACATGCCCTATTTTTCTTTCCATCTATCCAATGAAGAATCTGTTTTTAATGCTTCCCTTTTCCTTAAGGAAGCTGGAGCCAGTGCTGTAAAAATCGAAGGGGCATCCAAAAAAAGATTAAAATTGATAGAAGCGATGGTCGAAGCAGAGATCCCTGTCATGGGACATGTTGGACTTACCCCTCAATCTATCCACCATTTGGGACAGTTCATAGTTAGAGGAAGGGAAGTAAAAGAGGCCGAAAAAATAATACAAGATGCCCAAAATCTGGAAAAGGCAGGTGTATTTTCTGTTGTTTTAGAGTGTATTCCAATGGAAGTAGCTCGGATTATTACTGAGAAGCTTATAATCCCCACAATAGGAATTGGAGCAGGTCCATATTGTGATGGGCAAATCCTGGTTTTTCATGATTTGGTTGGATTTTCAAACGGTTACCTCCCAAAATTTGTCAAAAAATATGCAGACATTCATGAACTTATTACCCATGCTGTTAAAGATTACATAGATGATGTTAAAAAAGGAACGTTTCCAAATAACAAATACTCCTACCGTTTAAAATCAGAAAAGGTTCGTGATCTAATCAGGAAACAGAGCGAAGTCCCTAAAATTAAAAGAAGTAGTAACAGAAAAATAAAAGTATGAAAAATAAGAAAGAAAACAATATTTAAAAAAATATTCATGAAAATTGTTACAAAGATAATTGATGTTAAAAAAGAATTAAAAGAGGTAAGATCCCATGGGAAAACAATTGGATTTGTTCCTACTATGGGCTATCTCCATGAAGGTCACCTGAGTTTGGTACGGGAATCTCTCCAGAATACAGATGTGACTGTTGTGAGCATTTTTATCAATCCAGCTCAGTTCGGGCCTAAAGAAGATTTTAAAGAGTATCCTCGAGATTTAGAAAGGGATTCAGAACTCCTGGAAAGGGAAGGTGTTGATTATCTGTTTGTGCCTGACAAAAACGAGATATATCCTGAAGGATATGAGACGTATATTGAAGTCCTTAATTTACAGGATAAGTTGTGCGGCTGTTCCCGGCCCGGTCACTTCCGGGGAGTAAACACTGTGGTGTTAAAGCTTTTTAATATTATTTATCCTGATATTTCTTTCTTCGGGCAGAAAGATGCACAGCAAGCGGTTATATTAAAAAGAATGGTTCAGGACCTTGATTTAGATGTGAGGATTGAAGTTTTGCCCATAATAAGAGAGAAGGATGGGCTTGCACTCAGTTCCCGCAATGCCTACTTAAGCCAGGAAGAAAGAAAAGCGGCTCTTGTTTTATCAAAGAGTTTAAAAGAGGCTCAATCAATGATAGAAAAAGGAGAGAGAGATTCAGTAGAGATTGTCAACAGAATGAGAGAAATGATAAACAGTGAGCCTTTAGTAAAAATAGAGTATATTGAGATAGTGGATATGGTTAAGCTCAATCCAATAGCCAGGATGGAGAAGGAAGCCCTGGCTGCTCTTGCAGCCTACATTGGCAAGGTCAGGCTTATTGATAATACTATTCTCCGCGTGGAGGGATAAAATACAATGAGAAGAATAATGTTAAAGGCAAAAATCCAGAAGCTCACGGTCACAGAGACTAACCTCGATTATGAAGGCAGCCTTACACTGGATGAAAGCTTGATGGCAGCCGCGGATATGATTCCTTTTGAACAGGTTCATGTCTATAACATTTCTAATGGAGAAAGGTTTCTAACTTATTTGATTAAGGGCAAAAAAAAGTCTGGAGTAGTTGGAGTGAATGGAGCTGCTGCCCATAAGGCTAAAGTAGGAGACAAATTGATTGTGGCTTCCTATATATCGTTAGAGGAGAATGAGATTGATTTTTTCATGCCGAAGATTATAATTGTTGAAAAAAATTTGAAAATAATAAAGATTAAATAAATCAAGAAGTTCTCTTTCTGTATTAATCCAGGCGATAGTTAGGAGCCTCTTTTGTGATGATTACATCATGGACATGACTTTCCCTGACACCAGCCGCTGATATTTTTATAAATTTCGCTTTTTTTTGGAGTTTTTGAATAGTCTTACAACCTGCATAACCCATTCCCGCTTTTAATCCTTCAACCATCATCTGAATGATCTGTGCAACGTTTCCTTTATAAGGAACCCTGCCTTCTATGCCTTCTGGAGCGATTTTATCTTCTTCTGAGGATATGTCCTGAAAATATCTATCCCGGCCTCCTTTTCTCATAGCTTCTATAGAACCCATGCCTCGATAGGTCTTATATGAACGACCCTGAAAGATAACTACTTCACCTGGCGATTCATCTGTTCCTGCGAGGAGGTTACCGAGCATGACCGAGCTTGCCCCGGCAACGATTGCTTTTGTAATATCTCCTGAATATTTTATGCCTCCATCAGCAATGAGAGGAACATCCTTTGCCTCAGACACTTTGAAGACATCAGAAATGGCTGTAATCTGAGGAATTCCAGCTCCTGTGACAACTCTGGTTGTACAGATGGAGCCTGGGCCGACTCCGACCTTTAATGCGTCTACTCCCAATTCAATAAGCTCTTTAGCTGCCTCTGTTGTCCCGATATTTCCGGCAACGAGCTCCTGTTCGGGAAATTTCTTTTTCAGCATTTTTGCAGTATCTAAGACTCTATCAGAATGCCCATGGGCTGTATCTATAACCATAACGTCAAGTTTGGCTTTGATTAAGGCTTTTGCCCTCTCCAGGGTTTCTTCTCCAATACCCACAGCTGCTCCAACCCGTAAGCGTCCAAAGTTATCTTTTGAAGCAAAAGGATATTGAATCCTTTTGAGAATATCTTTGTAGGTGATTAGTCCTTTCAGATGATAATTTTCATCCACCATCATGATTTTTTCAATTTTATGTTTGTGAAAGAGCTTTTCGGCTTCTCCAAGTGACGTGCCAAGAGGCACGGTTATTAAATCTTTAGTCATGATTTTTTCTATGGTTAGATTGAGGCGTGTTTCAAACCTGATATCACGATTGGTTAAAATGCCAACTAGTTGATTATTTTCATCTGTTATAGGGAGTCCGGAGATTTTATATTTTTTCATAACCTCCTGGGCTTCAAAGATTTTATTCTGAGGTTTCATTGTTATAGGGTCAACAATCATCCCGCTTTCATGGCGTTTAACCTTATCCACTTCTTCTGCCTGTTTCTCGATGGACATATTTCTGTGGATGATCCCTATTCCTCCTTGTTGAGCCAGGGCGATAGCCATTTTTGATTCTGTGACAGTATCCATAGCTGAGCTCACGATTGGGATGCTCAGGTTGATGTTCCGACTAAATTTTGTTGAGACATCTGCATGGGCTGGAATAATTTTAGATTTAGCTGGCAGAACAAGAACATCGTCAAAAGTTAATCCTTCTTTAATTTTTTGTTCCAACATTTTTTTCCCCTATTATTTTTTTTTCTTTTTTCTTTTTTTTGGGATTAAGGAGCGTGCCTGCCTGGCTCTTGGAGCTGGAGAGTCTTGAGGATGCTGGTAGTACAGAGGCTGTTCCTTCCTTTCCGGGAGTTCTTCTTCCTTTATAGGCTGGAGAAGAAAAAGATAACGGATTGATTCTTCTTCAATCCTGTCCATCATTGCCTGAAACATATCATAGCTTTCTTTTTTATATTCGACCAGAGGATCCCTTTGACCGTAACCTCGAAGGCCAATCCCTTCCTTGAGGTGGTCCATGGCTAAGAGATGATCTTTCCATTGAGAATCTATGAGTTGAAGCATGATCACTCTCTCGAATTCCCTCATGCGGTCTTCTTTAATGATTTTTTCCTTTTCCTCGTAGCCGTTTTTTAGAGCCTGCGTGATTTCCGCTTTTAGTTCCTCAAAGTTTATGGTATTCCAATTTAGGGATAATTCATTAATATCCAGGCCAAACTGGGAGGCAATCGCTTTCTTGAATCCTTCGACATCCCAGTCATCCGGAGACTTTTCCTTATTCGTATGATTTTCCATAATCCAGTCAATGAGAGTATCAATCAGCTCCTGGATAAATTCTTTCATGTTTTTTCCATGAAGAATATCTTTTCTCTGAGAATAGATGGATTCCCGCTGTTTGTTCATCACATCGTCATATTCCAGTAAATGTTTCCTTATGGAAAAGTTTTGGCCTTCCACTTGCTTTTGTGCCCTCTCGATGGCTCTGCTCACCATTTTGTGTTCAATTGGAATTCCTTCTGACATACCGATCCTGGACATCAAACCTGATATTTTATCACTTCCAAATATACGCATCAGGTCATCCTCTAGAGAGAGATAGAAACGGGAGGAGCCGGGATCTCCCTGTCTACCTGCCCTTCCTCTAAGCTGGTTATCAATTCTTCTGGCTTCATGTCTTTCAGTCCCAATGATATGGAGCCCGAGTAGTTCGATGATTTTTTTACTATCTTCCTGAGTGATTTCCACTGTATTTGCCAGGGCTTTTTCCCATTCTTCCTGAGAGGCTTTGGATGGGTCTATTCCTTTTTTCTTGAGCTGTTCTGAAGCTAAAAATTCTGGATTTCCTCCTAAGAGGATATCCACGCCCCGGCCTGCCATATTGGTAGCAATCGTTACAGCTTCTAAACTTCCTGCCTGGGCGATGATATTGGCTTCCATCTCATGGTACTTGGCGTTTAAGACAACATGCTTTATATTCCTTTTTCTTAGGAGTGAGCTCAGGTGTTCTGAGTTTTCAATGGAAATTGTGCCGACTAATACGGGCCGTCCTTTTTTATTGTTTTCACTGATTTCGTCAACAACTGCATTCCATTTTTCTTCTTGGGTTCTGTATATTACATCTTGGTATTCATAGCGGACAAGAGGTTTATTTGTAGGGACTTCTATCACATCCAGTTTATAGATGGACTGAAATTCCATGGCTTCCGTTACTGCTGTGCCTGTCATGCCAGCCAGCTTGTTATACATCCGGAAATAATTCTGGAAAGTAATGGAAGCTAAGGTTTGATATTCTTCCTCTACGCGTACTTTTTCCTTGGCTTCCAGGGCTTGGTGCAGGCCATCACTGTATCGGCGTCCTGGCATCAGGCGGCCTGTGAATTCATCCACAATAATCACTTTTCCATCTTTGATCATGTAATCGACATCTTTTTTAAACAACTGATGTGCTTTTAAAGCTTGGTTAATATGATGAATTAAGTCCATGTGAGCGAGATCATAAAGATTTTGTACTTTGAGAAATTTTTCAGCCTCGGCCACTCCTTCTTCTGTCAAAGTCGCTGTCCTTGTTTTTTCTTCAACCTGAAAATGTTTGTCCTTACGGATGCGGCGTATTAGATTATCTACCCGGTAGTAGAGTGAAGTCGCTTCTTCTGTAGGGCCTGATATGATAAGAGGAGTACGAGCTTCATCAATGAGAATGCTGTCGACCTCATCTACAATGGCATAATTGTGTTTTTCCTGGGCAAGATCAGAAAGACGGAATTTCATATTATCCCGTAAATAGTCAAAACCAAACTCATTATTCGTTCCATAGGTGACATCTTTTCGGTAGGCATCTTGTCTTTCAATGTCGCCCATATCATGCTGGATGGTTCCTACTTCAAGACCAAGAAAGTTGTAAATGGGCCCCATCCATTCTGTGTCTCTTTTGGCAAGGTAGTCATTAACAGTAATGATATGAACCCCATTCCCTTCCAGAGCGTTCAGATAAGCAGGGAGGGTCGCAACCAGGGTTTTTCCTTCTCCTGTTTTCATTTCAGCTATTTTCCCCTGATGAAGCACAACTCCTCCTATAAGCTGGACATCAAAATGACGCATGTTAATGGTTCTTTTGCCTGCTTCCCGCACAACAGCAAAAGCTTCAAAAAGAAGGTCGTCAATAGTTGCTCCTTGTTCTAATTTTTCTTTGAATTCAGCCGTTTTTGCGCGCAGCTCATTATCGCTGAATTTTTGGATTCGAGCTTCAAGCTCATTTATGGCCGTTGCATAAGGTTGGAGCTTTTTAAGGTCTCTTTCGTTTTTTGTGCCGAAAATTTTTCGTATCAGCCATTTATACATTTAGATATTTTGTAGCAGAAAGGCTGAGGCTTGTCAATTTAACTCATAAATAAGTTTTTCCCAAACTCAGAGCTTCCTTGTCTCCGTATATGAAAAAAATTTCTATTGTCTATTTTTCTCTTCGAGGTACTTTGTCATGAAGTAGTGGGTCGGAGAAAAGTAAAATCGAGGAAGCATCTTTATTTCTATGATAAAGAAACAGTCAGGCAAACTGATTCGTCAGCCCGTGTATTTTCCCCAGCGAGGAAAATCCACTTATTCCTCGGCTCGCTCTCCTCTTTGAGGAACCCTGCCCGCTCGCCTCCGGATGGCTTCCTAACCAGATTGCCTGACTTCCAAAGAAATTGTCACGGAAATAAAGATGCTTACTAAAATCGATAAAAAATTGACAGAAAATAGATAATTTTGTATTTATTAGTGAATTTAAAGAGAAAATTAAGATATTCATATTGAATATGTCTAAAAAAGCTCGGAATATTCTGATTATTATTCTTGTTTTTTTGTTTTTTCTTCTTGTCTATAACTATTTTGTGAAGAAAGACATGTCCGATTTTGGTGTTTGCTATCAAGGCGGGGAAAGAATTTTAAAAGCAGAGACTCTTTACCGGGTTTCAGACGGGCATCTTCAGTATAAATATTCTCCAGTTTCGGCTGTGTTTTTTTCTTTATTTGCTTTTTTGCCTTATGAGTTGGCTAAAATTTTCTGGTATTTCTTGCAACTCTACTTTTTATTTATGGCTTTAACTATATCCTATAATATTCTCCCATTAAAGCTTAAGAAAAAAGGCTCAGTCCTTGTCTTATCCTTTCTGATTTTAGCCAAATTTGTAAGTCGAGAAATAGAACTTGGACAGGTCAATATTTTTATTACTTTTATATTAATAATGATGCTCAAAGCCTTACTTGAAAAGAAAGATATAAAGGCAGGTCTGTTTTGGGGATTTTCCTTGTTTTTTAAGCCCTATGCTCTTGTTTTTTTGCCCTATTTTATCCTTAAAAAAAGACTTAAGCTGATTGGTTCAGGATTTGGAGTGATTTTTCTGGGTATTGTTTTACCGGTGTTTTTTTACGGTTTAAAACAGTATATGTTTGTTCTTAAAGAATGGTACACAACATTATCCCAGTCTACTCCTCAACTTCTTACCCAATATGATAATGCTTCTATCCACGCTTTTTTCCTGAAAAATCTCCCTGCTGATAATGGAAACCTTGTGTTGATATTTATTTTATGCGCTGTGTTTCTAATTGGTTTTTCTTTTTTGTGGATGATGTACCTGGGAAATAGAGAGAATTCGCTAAAGCCTGAAGTTCTTGAATCCTCATTTTTATTCATCCTGATTCCACTTATATCCCCCTTGGCGTGGTATTATAATTACCTTTATTCACTTCTGGCTGTAGTATTTCTATTAAATTTTATTGGAAAATTTCCCAAAGTCCATAGATATATAATAATAACAAACTTAATTATTATTGGAGGTAGCCTTATAGAAGTATTGGGGAAAGCCGGTTTTCGCTTTTATACACAACATTCCTTGGTTGTTATAAGTTATCTTGTAGCCCTTTTTTATCTTTTTTATGCAAGAGTCAAAATTAGGTTAGACCTTAAAAATTTTTAAGATCTTCAAGACACTCTTTTTCATTTATAAATGATATTGATTTATTATTACTTTTTGTATATTATCAAGAGTAATAAATTTGAGAATGATTCTCATTTAGAGACAAAATGAAGGACGGCGATAGATTGGGAAAGATCAGTTTGAGCCAGGCTCCTCCTGATACACCATTAAGAATTGTGGACGTTTTTGGTTTTCATGGAGTGCGCAGGAGGCTGTTGGCGCTTGGTTTTCATAAAGGTGATATCATTGAGTTGGGTTCTCGAGGCATTTTTCATGGTCCTATCCTTGTGAAAAATTTAACTGCTGATACCTCTGTAGCTTTAGGTAGAGGGATTGCTCGAAAAATTATGGTAGAGATAATTGAAGAAAGAGAATAATTTCCCAGATGTTATATTTATTGGCCAGCCGAATTGTGGAAAGAGCACTCTCTTTAACGCAATTGCTGGCCTGAAAGCGGACACATCTAATTTTCCAGGCACATCTGTTGAACACACCCACAGTAAGGTCAATGTTGAGGGGAAGATTTTAAACATCATCGATTTACCCGGTACATACTCTCTAAATCCTTCTGATCCAACAGAAAAAGTTGCCCTGACTCATTTATTTCTGGAAAAACCTGATCTGGTAATCAATGTGATTGACGCCTCTATCCTTGGCCGGAGTCTTGAACTTACTCTGGAACTCATCGAACTAAGATATCCTGTAGTAGTTGTGCTAAATATGATTGATCTGGCGGATAAAAAAGGCGTGGAGATTGACACAAAAAAGCTTGAGATGTTGCTCGGTATTCCTGTGGTTCCGACAATAGCTTCCCATGGCCGGGGGATAAAGGAGCTTTTAGATGTTGCTTTAAAAAGCTTGGGAAAGGGATTAACTGTCTCACCAATAAAATGGTCTAAAGATGTAGAAGAAAAAATTATAGAACTGGAAAGTCAACTTCCTGAAGATTTTCCTATTGTTGCTAATACAAGATTTACGGCGATAACTATGATTGAGACAAACAAACTCTTTTTTGAAAAGATACTTAAGGAAATAAACCCTTCCTTAAAAACAGCGCTTGATAAAGTTAGGCATGATTTGGAAAGCATGCATAGTGCTCCTGCCTATGAGGTGATCTCTGCTGAAAGGCATCACCTGGCTTTTAAGCTTTTTGAAGAGTCCAGCACGGTCAAAAGAGGAAAAAGAATCAGTTTGGAGGAAAGGATAGATGATGTTATTATGCATCCCTTTTTTGGATATCTGATTCTCCTGGCTGTTTTTTTTGCCTTTTTCTTTATCATTTTTAAAGTTGGAAATCCCTTAGAAGAACTTCTTTTAAAGCCTTTGAGTATTCTTAGGCATTCTCTTTCTCTTAACCTTGGAACAGGGGTGTTTTTTTATCTGACCGATGGTCTTCTCCAAGGAGTTGGAGGGGGTTTAGCTATTGTTCTGCCCTATTTTGTTCCACTCCTTTTTCTCATGTCTTTCTTGGAGGATGTCGGCTACTTAGCCAGGGCAGGCTTCTTAATGGATACTTTTATGCACAGGATAGGACTTCACGGCAAATCTGTTTCCCCTTTTATACTGGGTTTTGGGTGCAATGTACCGGCTATTATTCATACCAGGATCCTTGAATCCCGCAGAGACCGCATCATCACATCCCTTCTCATCCCTTTTATTCCCTGTTCAGCCCGGACAACCATCATACTGGTTCTTGTTGCTTTTTATCTGGGTCCTTTATGGGCTTTGGGATTTTATGTATTCAATTTCCTTTTAGTGGCTGTACTTGGTCGAATTATAACCTTATTTTTTAAAACGCCTTCGCCCGGGCTGATTCTTGAAATACCATCTTTGAAATTTCCGTCTTTTAAAAACATGCTGAAGAAAACACTTTTTCAGCTGAGATCTTTCATTAAAATTGCCTGGCCAATCCTGATTGCAGGAAGTGTTTTTTTAGGGTTTCTTCAGTTTTTAAATTTCGATAGATACATAAACCTTATTCTTTCTCCACTTGTTGTAAAAGGCTTGGGTTTACCGCAGGAACTGGGAGTGACTCTTGTGTTTGGATTTTTACGAAAAGAGCTTTCTTTAGTGATGATGCTTCAGGCACTCGGGGTAGGCTACAAGGATTTGATGACCGTAATCTCTAAAGAACAGCTCATTGTTTTTACTGTGTTTATTAGTTTTTTCATTCCATGCCTTTCCACGGTGGTTCTCCTTTGGAAAGAAATGGGCAGGAAAGTGGCTATGATTTCTGTGGCCTTGAACACAGGGGTGGCTATAGTGTTAAGCTTTATAACAAGATTGGTTTTAAGAGGATAAGTCAGAATCTATTTTTCTCCCTCCAGGATAACCATTGCAACAGCATATTCTGCCAAGTGAGAGATGGATACATGAATTTTTTTAAAAGGAAATTTTTCTTTCGATTTAATCTTTAGCTGAGGTTTTCCAGAAGGAAGGTTAATAAGCTCAATGTCTGTCCAGCTTATCCTTCTTCCTATTGCTTTAAAAAAAGCCTCCTTGGCAGAAAACCTGGCCGCTAGATGCTGGTGCTTATTTCTCTTTTTTTGGCAATAATTGATTTCCTGGGTTGTGAATATTCTTTGTAAAAAACGTGGATTTTTTTCTACTAATTTTCTCACTCGTTCCACTTCGATAATATCGATGCCAATTCCTAATACCATATTATTCACCTGATTTTAAGCAACGTTGGAATTCGAATCTCGAATTTTATTATTTCTTTTACATTGTGTATTTAACAATTTATTATAGTTGTTTTTTTGAATCTTTTCATTTATAGATTGATAGATTAAATTAAATCTATGGTCTTGATAAATCAAGCCCCTACAAAGGGCTTGATGAATCAAACTGTTATTCCTTGTTGTTTAATCCTTATCCCCAACTTTATCAAGGAGGGTTCGAGCAGCTTTATTCCCGATTATTTTAGCTAACTCTTGGATTGAAGCCTTTTTAATTTCTGTAAATCCTTTATATTTTTTTAGCAGGTCAGCTTTTCTCTTTTTGCCTAAACCTGGAATCTCATCAAGCTGGGATTCAAAGCTTCTCTTTTTTCTTCTCAAACGGTGATAAGAAATGGCAAAACGGTGAGCTTCGTCTCTGATATTCTGGATAAGTTTTAAGGCAGGAGAAGTTCTATCAAGGTGGAGACCCTGTTTACTTGACGGAGTGAAGATGATTTCATCCCTTTTTGCTATAGAAATAATTGGGAGGTGGCCCAGCCCCAACTTCTCGAGAACAATCCTGGCAGCATTGAGTTGGCCCTTTCCTCCATCCACAAGAATCAAGTCAGGTTTTACTTTCTTTTCCTTTAAGAGTCTTGTGTACCTTCTTCGGATAACTTCTTTTAGGCTTGCCACGTCATTAGGTCCCGCTACAGTCTTAATCTTGTATTTCCTGTATTCTTTTTTTTGTGGTCGTCCATTCTTAAATAGAACCAGTGAGCCTACGGATTCTTCTCCTCCTGTATTAGAAATGTCAAATGCTTCGATGTGCTTGGGAATAGATTTTAAGCCAAAAATGCTTTTAATTTCTGTTAATGGTTTTGCTGCTTCGGATTTTTTTTTCGCAAGAATTTCTGCATTCTTGTTGGCCAGTTCCACTAGCTTCTTATTTTTTCCTTTAAGAGGAATAATTATTTCAATTTTTTCTCCTTTTAGATATCGAAGGATTTTTAGAAGTTCTTCTTCTTTTTCTGTAACGAAAGGTAAAAGAATTTTTTCCGGAAGGTCTTTACGGTTTTTATAAAATTGTCTTAAATAAGTTGATAAGAGTTTTTTGTAAGAAACTCCTGCTTTCTCCCGGAAAGAATTGTGTTCTGATTCAATAACTTTCCCCTCCCTCATTAAGAAGACAAAAAAACCCACATTTTCATTTTTTCTTGAGAAACCAAAGATGTCTTTGTTTTCCTTATGGACTGAAATGAATTTTGGTTTTTCTTTAATCTGCTCGATAGTATGAATGAAGTCTCTCCAATGTGCAGCCTGTTCATATTCCATATGAGCAGCAGCATTTTGCATTTTCTTTTTTATAAGTTTTTTTAGTTTTTCTGTTTTTCCTTCCAGAAAGAGCAAGACGTTTTCTACACTTTCACTGTAATCTTTTTCTGAAATGTATTCCACACACGGGGCTGAACACAGCTTTAAATCATATTCAAGACAAGGTCTTTTCCTTTTACCTGGTACTTTTTCCTGGCATGTTCTGGTTCCGAAGTATTTAGCCGCAAGATGAATTGTCTTTCGGGCTTGGTGGGCAAGGCTGTAAGGGCCAAAATATTTAGCCCTATCTTCTTCAACTTTTCGTGTGAAATATATCGCTGGGAATTTTTCCTGTGTGGTCAATTTAAGATAAGGAAAACTTTTATCGTCTTTTAGCTTTAGATTAAATCTGGGCTGGTATTGACGTATAAAATTATTTTCGAGGAAAGTAGCTTCTTTTGCTGAATCAGTAAGGATAAAATCGATATCGACCGTTTCAGAAAGGATCTTATTTATTTTTACATCAGAAGTCGGCAAAAAATAAGACTTCACTCTGTTTTTAAGAGAGAGGGCCTTTCCGATGTATAAAATCTCGTCTTTTTTGGCTTTAAAGAAATAAATTCCTGGTTTTTTTGGTAAATCAGGGATTTTTTTTCTTAAATTGTTCTTCATGTGAAGCTTTTAGATCAAGATTGAATCTTCAAACTGGTTACACACCGAGCTCTAGTTCTCCTTTTTTCAAATTTTTCAGTTCGTCCCTGAACTGTGCAGCCTTTTCAAACTCCAGGTTTTTTGCTGCTTCTTTCATTGATTTTTCTAAATATTCAATTTTTTGTTTTTTCTGTTGAGGAGAATAATATATATCTTTGTCTTCTGAGATTTGTGAGTAATCAATATAATCTCTCTCGTAGATGCTTGATAAGACTTCATCAATACTTTTTACAATGGATTGAGGGGAGATGTTGTTTTTTTTGTTATATTCCTCTTGAATTTTTCTCCTTCTTTTTGTCTCGGCTATAGCTTTTTTCATGGAGTCTGTTTTAACATCCGCATATAAAATGGATTTGCCTGCAACATTTCTGGCAGCACGTCCAAAAGTCTGTATTAAGGAGGTTGTAGAACGGAGGAATCCTTCTTTGTCTGCATCCAGAATCGCCACTAATGAGACTTCGGGTAAATCTAATCCCTCTCTCAATAGATTTATTCCGATCAGTGCATCAAATTTTCCTTTTCTTAGGTCTCTTAATATGTTGACGCGGTCTAAAGTGGCAATCTCTGAATGGAGATATCGAACTCGAAGTCCAAGTTCATGGAAATGCCGAGTGAGGTCTTCAGCCATTTTTTTTGTTAGAGTTGTAACCAAAGTACGCTCATTCTTACTGGCTCTTGATTCAATTTCGGCCATTAAGTCGTCGATCTGGCCTTTAATGGGACGGACCTCGATCTCAGGATCTGTGAGGCCTGTGGGTCTTATAATTTGCTCGACTATTTTTCTTCCTGATTTTTTTGTTTCATAGGATCTAGGAGTCGCTGAGACGTACATGACTTGATTAACTTTACTTTCAAACTCTTTAAAATTGAGAGGCCGATTATCCAGAGCTGAAGGTAGTCGGAATCCATGTTCGATAAGTGTTTGTTTCCGTGAACGGTCTCCATGATACATCCCTCCGATCTGAGGGACAGTGACATGGGATTCATCAATAATGGTCAGAAAATCGGAGGGAAAATAATCGAGAAGAGTATAGGGAGGCTCACCTGGTTTCCTAAGGCTGAGATAAAGAGAATAATTTTCAATTCCCGGGCAGTAACCGAATTCCCTCAGCATTTCCATATCAAAAAGAGTCTTCTCCTCAATTCTGTTTGCCTCAATGAATTGACCCTTTTTATTGAAGAAAGAGATTCTCTCTTCGAGTTCTTTTTCTATGCTAAGAATTGCATAATCGAGAATGTCCTGAGGCGTGGAGAAAAAAGTCCTCGGATAGATGAGAACCTTATGAAAAGTATCCAGCGTTTTTCCAAGCAGAGGGTCTATGGAGGAGATTTTTATGATTTTATTCTCCTCCAGTTCGATCCGGTAGGCGAAGTCTTCATAAGAGGGAAAAACTTCGATAATATCTCCTCTCACTCGAAAGGTTCCTCTTTTAAAGTCAATTTCTTCTCTTTCATACTGAATCTCAACAAGCTTTTTGAGGATATTTTTCCTTGTGATAGCCTGGTTCTTCTGGAGAGTGAAGCTCATGGAGTAATAAGTCTGAGGTGAGCCAATGCCATAGATACAGGAGACTGAAGCAACAACAATGACATCATTTCTTTGAAATAAAGAGTTTGTGGCGCACAACCTGAGGCGGTCTATCTCATCATTAATTGTAGCTTCCTTAGCTATATAGATGTTAGAGGCTGGAATGTAGGCTTCAGGCTGGTAATAATCATAATAACTGACAAAATATTCTACAGCGTTTTCGGGAAAGAAGCGGCGGAATTCCTGATATAGCTGAGCAGCCAGAGTTTTGTTGTGGGAGATTACTAGAACAGGTTTATTGGCTTTTTTTATTATGTTAGCCATTGTGAAAGTTTTTCCAGATCCGGTGACCCCCATGAGTACTTGATGCTTAACTTTCTTTTCTATTCCTTTATAGAGTTCTTGGATGGCTTTTATTTGGTCTCCTCTTGGTTTGAAATCAGAATAGAGCTTAAATTGCTTCATCGGCTCTATTATAGCAAAAATTGAAAGAAGAAGTTTTGGCAGTTTTTATGAAAAATCCAGAAGGACGTGAGTTATTCAGGTATATATATGTAAAGGTGTCGGTAGTTTTTATGAAAAATCCAGGTTAATTAGACTTGATGGGCGGCTTATCATCTGGCTCTTCTTCTTTTTCTGGGTTTTTTGTTTCTTCTTTAGGGAGTGCGACCTTTTCTCCTTCTTCTTCTTGACTTTCAAGGGGAGGAGGACCAGTCTCTTCCTTGGGAGGCAGAGTATCCGTTCCTTCTTCAGGATGCGAAGCATACTCAGCGTCTTGATCCATCCTGATGCCTCCTTTAAATTGAGCTCCATCCATAATTGAGATTATAGGAGCGTTGATGTCTCCTTTCATCTGGCCGTCTTTTGAGATAAAAACTTTTCCTGATGCGTAGATGTTTCCTTTCACGTTTCCATTAATGGTTATATTCTTGACGTGGATATCCGCTTCGACTTTACCTCCATGTTCAACTAAAATATTGTGATTTTCCAGATTTATTTTTCCCTGGAATTTTCCTTCAATCACAAAGTCTTCTTCTCCAGATAATTCGCCTTTAAGAAAAAGAGATGAGCCAAAGCGAGCGATATTTCGAGGTATGTTTTCTTCAATCATATTCTTTTTGTCTTTATTTTTAGGCATTTTCCTACCTAATTTCCCCAAAATATTATGCTTAGATTATAATTTTCACTTTTTTATATGTCAATAGGGGGGTCGTATCTCAACATTTGACATGAAACCAGGAACGATTTTATTCTTTTCCTTTTAAAGAAGAAATAGGGGGAGAAATTTACTAAGAGGAAGTTGAATCTGAGAGAATAGCAAAAAAAATAGAACCGTCCCCAGTTTTATTTAGACCGAAAGAATTTTCTTTTTTCTTCCTTCATTTTTCTTTATAAAGTGAAATAAAATATTTTCTCTATGAGATATATAATTTAATTTCAAATGTTAGTAGAGTCAATATTTATAAAGAATTTGTCGTATTATGTCGTATTATGTCGTATTATGTCGTATTATTTTATTTAATTATTGAGTATTATTTTATATTCGAATTAAAATGATGACCTTTTTCCTGCATTTATCCATAACAAAGAATTTATTTCATTTTTAAAGACAGTAATGTTGACCTAAAGATAATTCGAGTTTTTCTGTGATTTAAAGAAAACCATAGGAGGGTTTATGGAATCAGGAAATATTCCTGTTTTAAGCGTTAATGAGAATACAATTCCCCGCGCTTATGAAAAAGCTATCAGAGAGGTATGGGAGAAGGGAGTTAGTATTCGGACGGAATACGACCGCCCTGAAGATCCGCCAAGCCGGGATGCGACAGTGATCATCACGGTTCAGAAGCCCTTTGGCCAGCCCAGGTTTCACCGCTCTTTTGCTGATGGTCTGGGGGGATTGGCTGAGTACGTTATGGAAGTGGTTCACGGTGCTCATGATTACTGGGTTAAGCCACTGGAGGAAATTTTGAAGGGCTCAAAAAGCAAGGACACCCGCTGGACCTATACCTATCACGAACGGCTCTTTGAGTACAGAATTGAAGATAAAGTTGTGAATCAAATAGGCTACATTATTGATAAGCTTTCCAGCACTGGCTACACCCGGCGAGCTCAGGCCATAACCTGGAACCCAAAACTTGACCCGCCAACAGAAGATCCTCCCTGTTTACAGCGAATCTGGGGGCGACTTTGTGAAGATGGAGAAGGAGGGTATATCTTTAACATGAATACTCATTGGCGAAGTCGGGATTTATTCAAGGCATGGTTCGAGAATGTCATTGCCTTGACGACACTTATGAGAAAAATCGCGGAAGCAATCTCTGAGAAAACGGGAAAACAAGTAAAACTGGGTCGATACGTAGATATTAGCGACTCTCTGCATATTTACGGTTCTTATTTCCGGGAGATAGAAGGAGATCCAGAGAAGGGGATTAAGAGTTTTTTTGAGAAATTAGAGAGTCGTACTTTTGAGGAGAGAACCTGGGGTTCGGATTTTATCAAGCCATTCTTTATTAACGATGGAGTAGGTAAAGGATTAAAGTTGATGTTAGAAAGGGAGAAAGAAATGCCAGATAAAGTCAGAAAGGCAATTGAAGAGGAACTTCGGTTGATGGAGGAGGAAGATTATGAAGTTTAGAAGTGAAAAGAAGCTGCTGGTGAAATCTCTTTCACAAAGGAGGAAAAGATGAAAATTTTTGAAGAGATAGCAGATGAAGTCGTTAAAGGTAATTCAAGCTCTGTAGAGGAACTGACAAAAAAAGCTCTTTCACAAAATATTTCCGCAGAAGAGATTTTAAACAATGGCTTGGTTGGAGGAATGGGTATAGTCAGTGAAAAATTTAAAAACAATGAAATTTTTATACCAGAAGTACTCATTTCTGCAAAATCAATGAACACCGGACTGGAGATCCTCAAACCCCTTTTAGCTGAGGCAAAGGTGAAACCATTGGGAAAAGTTGTAATCGGCACTGTAAAAGGGGATTTGCACGATATTGGAAAAAATATAGTTGCTATGCTTTTAAAAGGAGCTGGTTTTGAAGTCATAGACCTTGGAGCAGATGTTCCTAAAGAAAAGTTTTTAGAATATGTAAAAAAAGAGCGTGCAGATATTGTAGGTATGTCAGCGCTTTTAACAACAACTATGGTATCCATGAAGGAGACAATCCAAACATTAAAAGATGCTGGTTTGAGGGATAATGTAAAGGTTATAATCGGGGGCGCCCCGGTTACAGAGTCTTATGCTGTTCAGATAGATGCGGATGGTTACGCTTCTGATGCTGCATCCGCAGTGGACATGTCAAAAAAACTTCTTAATGATAAGGAAAATTAAAAAAAATTATCTTTTTGTTGAGCTTGTTTATTTTTTCTTGGAATGAGTCATTTTGGCTTGTATCTATCGCTTCTAAAATTTGAGGAGCGAGTTCATTGGCAAACTCTTTGATGCGGTTTTCTTCTCCCTGAACCACTACGACCAGGTTGGTGGCAGTAGTAAATTCATCTATGATCTTATTAAATT
>JADHWO010000027.1 GCA_016783445.1 Candidatus Aminicenantota bacterium | reverse complement strand
AGATGCCTGTAATGGTTATAAAGAGCTGAGAGCCTGATCAAGGTCAGCAATTATATCATCTGGATTTTCAGCGCCTACGCACAGTCTTATCATTTGAGGTGGAACATCGGCCTTTGTTCTGGCCTCTTCTCCCTGCTGCAGGTGAGTAGAAATTGCAGGAATGGTGGCAATACTTTTAATTCGGCCCAAGTCTCCGGCTCTTAGGATGAGCTTAAAATTGTCAAAAACTTTTCGTGCGTTTTGAGGGGGGCCATCAACTCGAAAACTAAGTAGGTGGCCGTAGCGGTTGATTTCTTTGCCCTTTCCATCATCTGAATCCACTAACTTCATGTATTTTTTTGCCAGGCTATGGAGAGGGAAGCTTTCTAAACTCAAGTAGTCAACCTGATAGAGGCATGGATGTCTACTGAGAAATTCTGCAACTTTCTCAGAATTTTGACTAACCAGGTCCATCTTGGAGCGCAGTGTCCGAAGGTCGTTTAAAGCAAAAAGAGCATTCACGGGAGAAGCTGCAGGGCCATTATCCCTGAAAGGGAAGAACTTGACATATTCAGCAAAGCTTTCCTTAAAAAGCGGATTGTCATTTTTTACCTTGGTAATGATGGGCTTTCGGCTGATCAAGGCTCCTCCCATAGCCAGACCGCTTGCGGTAATAGATTTTGTCAGGGAGTGGATAACGATATCTGCTCCATAGGCAACAGGTCTCATTAAAGCAGGAGTTGCACAGGTCGAATCAATAATAAAAGGGATTTCCCATGAGTGGGCCAGATCCGAAAGTGCCTTGACATCACAAAACGACTGCTGAGGATTGCTTGGTGCCTCTGAAAAAAGAAACCGTGTGTTCTCATCGATTTTTGTCTTCCATTCTTCGATATCTTCCTGGTGGTCAACCCAACGGACTTCTATCCCCCTTTCCTGCATCTTTCTGATAGTAAAGTGCTGGAATGTTCCCCCGTAAATCTGAATGGAAGAGACAAAATTTATTTTCTCAGGACCTTGCTTCTGTTTTACTAAAAAAGAATCCACAGCTAACATAATTGCTGACATTCCAGAAGCTGTCACAAGGCAGGAAGTGTCAAAACCGGTCTGGTAACCTTCAAGTAGTGCAAGAACCCATTCTAAGTAGTAAGTGGTTGGATTGGCGAATCGGGTGTAACACCAGGTTGGAATTAAATAAGCAAGAGCTGCTTCCATTTCATCAGAGTCCCGGTAAGCCTGGGCAGTGGAAAGATATAGAGGCTCAATAACTGCTCCCTGGTTTTGCTTTAGTGCTTCTTCTACTGTGTAAAGACCGTGGATAGCTATGGTGTCAAATTTGAGCTTTTTAATTCGTTTAAGATCTTTTTCTTTCTGGGCTAATAATTTTTTTGCTTCTTGTATGTATTTTTTTACACCCGGACTGTATTGTTTGTTATCAACCATGATTCCTCCAGTATCTGATTAGAGTTATTATGCTTTTTTCTCAGTCTGGTATTTCTTAATCACAGAACTTAACCTCTTTACGCCCTCAACAATTTCATCCTTCGTTGGATAAGAAAAGTTAATCCTCATTGTGTTGTGTTTCTGGTGTCTCATGGGATAAAAAACCTCACCGGGAACAAATGCAACTTTTTCCTCGATGGCCATGTAGAAGAGATCCAGAGTATTTATCCCTTCCGGCACAGTTATCCAGAGGAACAATCCTCCTTCAGGTTTTGTCCACTTCACACCCATATCCCTTGGGAAATTTTTCTCCAGAGTTTCAAGAAAAAAATTCAGTTTCTCATTGTAATACTTAACAGCCTTCTTGAAATGGGCATCCAGATCGTATTCTTTCAGGAAAGCAGTGCAGATGTCCTGGTTAAGCTTTGGAGTATTAAGTATGTTTGCGCCTTTTATAAAACTGAACTTTTTAATAACTTCGGGAGGTCCGATATTAAATCCTACTCTAATACCAGGACAGAGGATCTTTGAGAAGGTATAAAGACCGATCACGTTTCCCTCGTTTTTATCAAGGGAATAAATGGAAGGAAGGTGTTCCCCCATGTACCTCAACTCCCTGTAAGGGCTGTCCTCTACGAGAGGGATATTAAATTTTTTACTCAGTGATAAAAGAGCAAGTCTTTTCTCGAGACTTATTGTAATTCCCGAGGGATTCTGGAAATCCGGGATTACATAGATGAATTTAGGTTTTTTTCCTAAAGAAAGAAGTTCTTCTATTCCTGCCTCCATTCCTTTTACATCAGATCCGTCTTCTTCTATATCTTTGGCTATATATCCGGCATCTTGCATCTCAAAAGCGGCCAGTGCCCCTCCAAATGTGGGAAGATCTGTGACGATTATATCTTTGGGTTCAAGGAACAATCTGCCAACTAGATCCAGGCCATGCTGTCCAGAAGTAGTGATCATTATATTTTCAGGTTTGATGTGGATATTATCTTTCCTGAGATAATCTATAATTGCCTGCATCAGGTCTTTTTCTCCGGAGATGGGAGAATATTGAAGAACCTGACTCCAGTTCTCTTTTAGAGATTTTTCAGCAGCCTTCTGAATTATGTCCACAGGAAAAACATCGCCGCTGGGCAATCCGCCTGCAAAAGAGATTATTCCGGGATCACCCAAGTAAGCAAGCGTTTTTCCGATGGAGTACCCCTCGAAATCTTTCATAATTGTAGTGAATAACGATTTCATGGTTGCCCTCTATGATTATAAGTTTACATATGTCGTTTTATTTTGAATGTTTTATGTCTCTTTTATTTTGTATCGTCCCGGGTCATCAAAAATGTCCATCACGTTCACTCTGGTGAGAAAAGTGGCTGAGTGCACGACACCTTCAGGGATATAGTACCAATCACCTTTTCGATAGACTCTGGTCTTTTCCCCGATGGTTAGTGACATCTCTCCCTCAATCATCATTCCCCATTGGGCGCAGTGGGAATGAGGAGGGACTTTACCGACAGGGTCTATATCAAAAAACACTACCTGTTTATCGTTGCTCTGCAGAAGCCAGCCTTGTACTCCTTCTAATGGGACATCAATCTCCGGGAGTCCCCTCAGCATCTCAGGGTAGGGAGTGCCCTCCCATTCTTTCATGTAATCTTTCATGTGAGTCTTCCTTTCAAAAAGTCAATTATTAATCAAAACAAAGCTTTGATATACCCTCCGTCTATCTGCAGGGCAACTCCTGTAATGTAGCTAGCCCCTTCAGAAGCAAGGAAAGCCACGGCTTGAGCAATTTCTTCCGGGGTTCCCAATCTTCCCATAGGAATAGCCTTTTCGATATTATTATAGAACTCATCAACCGAGCCTTTCCCGCTTTCTTCGAAAAATTTTGCCAGGCCTTCCACTCTTTCTGTTTTTGTATATCCCGGGCATACCGAGTTCACAGTAATTCCGTAGGATGCCAGCTGGTTTGAAATGGATTTCGAGAAGCCTAAAACACCTGTTCTTGTTGTATTAGATAGGATCAGCGTATCAATCGGCTGCTTGGCAGAAACCGAAGTCATGTTGATGATCCTTCCCCATTTCTGTTTTTTCATTAAGGGCATAACTTCATAACAGAGGTTTATTGTACTTAGAAGATTGAGTTTAAGAGCGTTCTGGTAATCATCCAGATTAAACTCATCTGCCGTTCCTGATGGAGGCCCTCCAGCATTGTTTACCAATATTTCAATCGTTCCAAACTCATTTACGACCTGTTCGACTAACTTACTAACCTGACTTCTTTCTGTGACGTCAGCGATTAGAGCCCTGACCATGCCTCCTGTTTCGGCTGCTATTTCATCCCTGGTTTTAAAAAGCCTATCCTTGTTCCTTGCGCAGATTACGACTTTTGAGCCTTCTTTGGAAAGTTGAAGAGCAACCGCTTTTCCAAGACCTTTGCTTGATGCTGCGACCAGGGCTACTCTGTTTTTGATGCCTAAGTCCATCTATTTTCTCCTGAATTATTCATAAAAACTGCCGACACTATCATTTATTTTCAATGATATGAGCATATTACTTTGATTCTCTCTCAAAATTAACATTCAAAGCTTTTCTATTAGGCTCATTTTTACTTTATGTCGGCATTTTTTACTCTTCGAGCGAGCTGATATCACCCCATTTGCTTCGTTGCAGCACATTCGCAGTGGAAGACCACAGCTTCATGCGCTACGCCTCACATCTGCGGCAATCTCAACTCGTGAATAATCCACGTCCTCCTGAATTATTCATAAAAACTGCCGACACATTTATATATGTATGAATAATCCAGGTTATCTGAATTATTCATAAAACTGCCGACACATTTATTTATTTTCTGTAAGAAATCTTGGCAAATTTGGCTTCGTGCCCCCTTTTCATTATCTCTTTGGCATCCTTGTCGCATCTTATACACTTATGATAAATCACATCGCCAATCAGTTCTGCTTTTTCGTTTCTTTCCTCATCAGAGAGGAAATAAGCTTCCATGGTGTCATAGGGGCGAGATTCTCCATCACTTTCATATTTAATCGTTATATCCTTTCCAGCGTCAAGGACTTTAAAAGCATTCTTTGTCCAGTTAAAGTCAGCTAAGCCTAAATCAGGATTAATTCTGAGATGAGCAGCAAGATAGATCTTGGGAAGACCTGATGCTTCAATTTCTTCACAGCACTGGATGAAAGTTTCAGCGGTTGCAGCGTTTCCTATATTGATCTCATAGATTGGGGTGGTTCCATCATCCCGAAGATATTCTTTAAAAATATTTAGTAGCATACGAAGCTGGATAGCATTTTGAGTTGAGAGGAGCATGGATATTTTGAAGGAGAGATTAGGGATTTCCCTTGCGTAATAGCATGCTGCCGCGATGGTTGACCAGCTCGGATTCAGGAAAAAATTTGCCCCCGTTGTGAGAGCAGCCCGTGTTATCCCATCAAGGTAGACAAGATGGTTATTGTTTCCAACTTCAACCCCTCCAAGATTTCCGAAGGCTGTTCCCATATTCGTAAGGATTATCTGGCTCAATCCATTTCCCACATCTTTTCTTTCGAATTTCTCCCCCGTCACTTTTTCAATCCGGGCAAAGCGTTCCTCTGGAAGGGGAGTTCCTAAAAGATTTGTGGTGCAGAACTTGCTGGTACCCAATATATTTTCGGCCATGGCAAGAGTGGAAAGGAGGTCACCGCTGTAAACATAGTATTCGGTCAAACCCACTACTGAAATCATCTCTGTCGGGAAAAGCACATCTCCGTTCTCTGCTATTCTTCTTATACAATCAAAGGTAGGGCGAGCTGCCTGAAATCCGGAAACCTGGGTAGTGCAGATTCCTTGCTTGCTTACAGAAATTCCGTTATTTTCCACAAAGTCTTCAACTTTGGCGAAGTTTTTTACGTAAACTTCAGATTTTTCCAGCATCTCCCCATATCCTTTTTCCCCGGCGATTCTTTTCCGGTTCTCATACTCCCTCATGGACTCTATTTTTTTGGAAATCTCTTCTGCTCCGCCATAGGAATCTATTAAAGCATCCATTGCCTTGATATCCTTATCGCTGAAAAGTTTGAAGTGCATTACTATCCTCCCTTTAACCTGGATTATTCATAAAAACTGCCGATACCATCATTCACTCTTTATAATATCTATATTAATCATCGGCATTTTTTACTCTTCGAGCGAGCTGATATCACTGCATCTGCTTCGTTGCAGCGCATTCGCAGTGGAAGACCACAGCTTCATACGCTGCGCCTTGCATCTGCGGCAATCTCAACTCGTGAACAATCCAGGTAATTATTTTTTAATTTTACTCCTTAATGTTATTTTACTAATTTACGATGAATGGCAAGCATATCCGTAAGAATGGAATAGCCTGTCTCAATTTTCCCAGCTCCAGGTCCTTGAATCGTTACTTTTCCCAGTAAATCCAGGTCAAAAGTTAATGCGTTATTGGCTCCCATGATCCCAGCCAGAGGGTCGGAGAGAGGAAGCCTCTGTGGAGAAACACTAGCCACAATTCGTCCATTTTCTTTTTTGGTTGAAGCGATAAGTTTATACCTGAATCCATCTTCTTTTGCAGCCAGGATTTCTTCTTTGGAAAGGGAGGTAATCCCTTCTCTTTCTGCATCAGAAGGTTGGATATCTCCCTCAAGAAAAACGTTTGAAAGGATAACAATCTTAGCCAGAGCATCAAAACCTTCTACATCTGCAGTGGGGTCAGCTTCAGCATAACCTAATTCCTGGGCTAATTTGAGGGCATTTTCATAATCCATATTGTCTTCTTCCATTTTTGACAGGATAAAATTAGTTGTTCCGTTGAGGATTCCTTTTATCTCTTTAATTGTGTTCCCGGCTAATCCATGTTCGAATAAATTGAATACAGGTGTTCCGCTTAGAACAGTTCCCTCAATTCTGAAAAAAAGATTATTCTCCTGAGCCAGTTTTTTCAATTCCATGTAATAGAGAGCAGCAGGTCCTTTGTTTGATGTGACGACATGTTTTCCTGTTTTAAGGGCTTTTTTGATATGACTTGTTGCAGGTTCTGCTGTTTTAATATCTGTGTATGTCAATTCAGCAAAAATATCTGCATTACTTTTTTCAATAATCTCCAGAGCATCAAAATGTTCAGCTTCATTGGATTCTCCTTCCAGATACTCGCTGATTTTTTTCCCGCCCTCTAAAAGATGCAGAAGTTTCTCCAGATCTATTCCTTCAGGGAGGAGAAGAGATCCCTTAAGTTTATCGCAGATGGATACAACTTTTGCTTCAAAGTTAAATTTTTCTTTTAATTGCTCTCTTTTTTTTAAGAGAATTTCCAGTAAACCCTGGCCTACTGTACCGCAGCCAATGAGTCCTATTCTATATTCCATGATTCTATCCTCCTCATAAGAGGGATAAAAAAACTGATGGTTCTATTTTTTTGGCTTTTAATTTATGAAAGGTGGAAATTTCCATTAAAAAAAAAGAACCGTCCTTTATTTTTGAGATTTTTTGACCATTAAATAACACAGGAATTTAACACAGAATCAGAACACCCAAGATAAAGAGAATTATTTGAAAAAGAAATATACCATAATCATTTTAGAAAGTAAAAAAAGGAATTTTACTTGTTCAATTTCCTTTTTTATTGACTTCGATTTTTTGATTATTTAAGATTATTCTATCTTCAATGGATTACTCTCTGTATAGCTGCGAGGGAAAAGTCTTTTTTACTTAGTACATTTTTGAGAGAAATTACAGAGCGAAAGGAAGAACTATGAGAAAAAAATTTCTTATTTTATTTATGTTTATATGAAAATTGTATAGTCAGAATTAGATAGATAATATGGACTTTATAATCTGAGTAAAAAGCAAAAGCAAAGTAAAAGGGTAGTGAAGGTCACCCTTCACTACCCTTCTTTAACTTCTGAGTATATTTTTCTCTTACTTCTTAACCTGCTCTTCCATCCACTCTGTTGTGATGCTCTTGGGTCTTTCAATAGCTAAACCAAGAGCCCTGTCCCAAATTAGTGAAGCAAGGACACCAATAGCACGAGAAGCGCCGAAGAACACAGTGTAAAAGTCATACTCTGTGACTCCATAATGGAGAAGCAAACATCCGGAGTGGGCGTCGACATTAGGCCATGGGTTTTTCGCTTTGCCGTGCTCTTTTAGAATATCAGGTGCAACTTCGTAGATGGCGCTGACAACTTTGAAGATCTCATTATCGGGGAGATGTTTAAGGGCGAATTCGCGTTGAGCCATATATCTTGGGTCAGTTTGACGGAGAACAGCATGTCCGTATCCAGGAATGACCTTACCAGAATTCAGGGTATCCCAGAGATATTTTACGAGCTCGTCTTTTGTTGGGACTCCTCCCAGGTCTTCCTTTACTTCCATGATCCAGCGAAGAACTTCCTGGTTGGCGAGACCATGGAGAGGACCGGCTAATCCATTCATGCCTGCGGATAGGGAATAGTAGGCATCAGAAAGGGTAGAACCAACAAGGTGTGTAGTATGAGCTGAAACATTCCCACCTTCATGGTCACTGTGGATTACAAGGTAGAGCCGCATGAGTTCTTTGAAGTCATCATCCTCAATTCCGACCATATGGGCAAAGTTTCCACCCCAGTCCAGGTTTGGGTCAGCAGGAATATGCTCGTCATTCTTGTAGGATTTGCGGTAGATATAAGAGGCAATCAGGGGGAGCTTGGCCAGAAGGTTCATTGCATCCTCAAACATGGGATCCCAGTATTCCATCTTGCTCATTCCCTCTCTGTATTTTTTAGAGAAGAGAGAATCTCTTTGGAGAGCAAGAATTCCCTGTGAGAACTGGGTCATGGGATGGGTATCTTTGGGGATAGCTTTGAGGATATCAACTAGATAGTCAGGAAGAGCGCTGCGTTTCTGCCATTCTTGGGTGATTTCCTTAACATCGTCCTCTGTGGGTAATTCACCGGTAAGAAGGAGATAGAAAATTCCTTCTGGAAGAGGTTCTTCACCGCCCGGAGCCTTTGGTAATTTCTCACGGAGCTGAGGAATGTTGAAACCACGAAAACGGATACCTTCAAACGGGTCAAGAGCTGATGTTTCTGTGACCATACATTTGACACCGCGCATTCCGCCATAAGCTTGAGCTATTGTGACGTCTGAGATCTTTTCGTCGCCATGTTCTTTGATCATTGTTTTAACTTTGTCGCGCATAGGATCAAGCTTTGAGGCGAATTTTTCTTTTAATGATGACATTGAGAAAACCTCCTTATAACGTTTGATTAAATTTTTTCCCTAATTTGAGAAATGAATTAAGAATATAACACTGTCTTTAAAACCTGTCAATTTTTTTAGTATCTTTAATGATAATTTTTCTTTGAACTATAAAAGTGCAAGATTATCTTCACTCTCTCAGCCGAATCAATGTTGGAAGCATCTTTATTTCCGTGATAAAGAAACAGTCAGGCAAACTGATCCGTCAGCCCATGTATTTTCCCCAGCGAGGAAAATCCACTTATTCCTCGGCTCGCTCTCCTCTTTGAGGAACCATGCCCGCTCGCCTCCGGATGGCTTCCTAACCAGATTGCCTGACTTCTAAAGAAATTGTCACGGAAATAAGGGTGCTTACATCAATATTTGACTTTTAGCTTGTGAAGTAGTTTTATATTTAAGACAAAGTTTTTTTATATTTTTAAGTGAGGAGGGAAACATGGAAATTGCTGTACTTTTTCTTATTATTTTTGCCGTTATTTTGATTTTAGCGGTAGGAATTTATAACAGGCTTGTGAACTTGAGAAACCGGTGTGATAATTCCTGGGCTCAGGTGGATGTTCAGCTCAGGCGTAGATATGACCTTATTCCAAACTTGGTGGAGACAGTAAAAGGATATGCAAAACATGAAAGAGAAGTTTTTGAGAAAGTTACAGAAGCACGATCTAAAGCTATAAATGCTGGAACAGTTAAAGAACAGGGGCAGGCTGAGAATATGCTGACTGGCGCGTTGAAGTCCCTTTTTGCTGTAGTGGAAAATTATCCAGAACTAAAGGCCAATCAAAATTTCCTGATGCTTCAGGAAGAGCTGGCAGGAACAGAAGGGAAAATTGCTTATGCCAGACAGTTTTATAATGATATGGTCATGAAATTTAACACAAAACAGCAGGTTTTTCCTTCTAACATTATAGCCAACATGTTTAATTTTAATGAGAACGAATACTTTGAAATTGAAGAAGAAGCAAGGGGTCCTGTTGAGGTGAAGTTTTAACCCAAGTATTTTTCAAACTAAGAAGTCAAAATAGTCCCGAATGTATGAACAAATTGCCAGCAACAAGAGGAAGTCGTTTTTCCTCATTCTATTTTTTCTCTGCTTGGTTTTTTTTCTAGCCTGGCTTTTTGGAAAACTGACCGGATGGGGTCCTCAGGGTTTGATTTTAGCCGCTGTTATAGCTATTGCCATGACTTTTGGCAGTTATTATGCGAGTGATAAAATCGTCCTGGCCATAAGCAGGGCAAAACCAGTTGAGAAGAAGGATTATCCCTATCTTTACAATGTGGTTGAGGGCCTGGCTATTGCGGCAGGGCTGCCCAAACCCCGATGTTATATAATTGATGATACAGCGCCCAATGCCTTTGCATCAGGCCGGAATCCAAAAAATTCTGTCATTGTGGTCACAAAGGGACTGCTCGAGAAATTGAACCGGGTTGAACTGGAAGGCGTAATTGCACATGAGATGTCACATATTAAAAATTATGACATTCTTGTGCAGACTCTGACTGTTGTTATGGTTGGCGTAATTGCCCTGCTCAGCGATTGGATTCTCAGGAGTTTTCTCTGGGGTGGAGGAAGAAGAAGGAGGAGCAGCAGCAGTAAAGGCGGAAACGCTGCCGCAATAATTATTGTGGTAGGACTTGTACTTGCAGTGCTTTCTCCTCTTATTGCCCAGCTAGTGCGGTTTGCTGTTTCCCGAAAAAGAGAGTTTCTGGCTGATGCTAACGGGGCGCTCCTCACTCGATATCCCCCTGGCCTGGCTTCTGCTCTCAGGAAACTTCACGCAGATAAAGAGCCATTGGAAGCAGCAAACAAGGCAACCGCTCACCTTTATATTGTAAATCCCCTCAAGAATATTAAAGGAAATGTTAACAAATTATTCAGCACCCATCCAGCTATTGAGGAAAGGGTAACTGCTTTAGAGAAGATGTAAATTTTCTATTAACTTATAAAGCTTCTCTATTACTGGATCCAATGAAAACTGTTGAAAGTGTTAGCTTGTCATATTATAATTGTAGCTCCCTTGGTGGGGTCGTAGTTCAGTTTGGTTAGAACGCTGGCCTGTCACGCCAGAGGTCGCGAGTTCAAGTCTCGTCGGCCCCGCCATATAATATCTTTATTTAAACCGTTTCTTATTGGAAAAATCACCCCCTAAATCATCTCTAAAGACTATTTACTTATATAATGGATTTTATTTACTATTAATTATAATTTGAAGGATGATTTCTACCTTGAATGTCTTTATAGATGAAAGAAAGGAAGTCAAAGCATATATTTAAAAGAGAATTACAGAATAGAAAGAGATTGACATCTAATAAGTTATTTGGTTAGAATCAAAAAAACAATTCGCTAATTAGACGTGGAAAAGGAGCAATTTTTACAAAAAATAAGAGTGAACTCCTCCATTTGATTGATTGAGTAACCATTTAATGGAGGATGAAGATCAATACCAAGGAAACGAAAAAAAGGATATGAAGCCAAGAAATAAGTTTAACATCGAGGTAATTCATGCTTAAAGCAGAAATTATGATAAGGAGAATTAGATGAAAGGGAGAAAAATTTTAAGTGCTTTATTAGGAGTGGTTGTTTTTCTTGTTTTTGCAGCAGTGAATGTGAATGCAACAGTAATCAATGTTCCGGGAGATTATCCAACGATACAGGAGGCCATAGACGCGGCAACCTATGGAGATACTGTTTTTGTGACAGGGGGGCAACCGCCTGCCGTATATGAACTATCTAGCTCCATAATGATGAAAAATGGGGTGAGTTTAGTTGGAGAAGGAAAAGAATTATGCACATTAGAGATGAAAGCCGGAGGAATAGTAATAAGATGTAATGGGATTAACAATACTACAATCATTGAAGGATTCACAATCACCAATAAAGTTGGAACGACTGGCCGTGGAATCCTGTGTATTAACTCCGCCTCCCCAGTCATCAGAAATAACGTTATAACCGGGAATACTGCGACCATGGGAGGGGGCGGGATTGCATGCGAGAGCTACTCATCCCCGACCATTACTAATAACATCATAACCGAGAATATGGCTGATATTAGGCCTCCAAATGATTACTACTGGCTTGGCGGAGGTGGAATATTATGCAGGGGCTATTCCTCCCCAACTATCACTAATAACGTCATAAGCGGGAATGAGGCTCATTACTCCGTTCAAAATTACTTCTCCGATGTCGGCGGAGGTGGGATTTTATGCGCGGACTCTTCTAATCCGATTATAGCCAATAACATCATTACCGGGAATAGAACTTCCCAGAGAGGAGGAGGAATCTCCTCCTGGTATTCTTCTCCGATTATCATCAACAACACCGTAGTCAATAATACCGCTGACCATTTTGGAGGCGGAATCTTCTGCGAAAGCAGCTCTCCGCACATCACAAATAACATTATAACAGGGAATATCGGTACTGGCTCTTATCAAGTGGGCGGCATCTTCTGCTGGAATTCCTATGCTATCGTTACATATAATGATGTTTGGAACGACCCTTATTTAGACTATTATTTCAATTTGGGTAATGAACCAGTGGAGGCGGATAACAATATCTCTGAAGACCCTCTGTTTGTGGCCCCGAATAGCGGTAATTATCATCTGCAATTAGGTTCTCCCTGTATAGATGCGGGTAACAATGGTGCTCTTCAGATTCAGGTTGATCCTCCGATCTTCGTGGATACAGACTATGATGGTGAACCGAGGATCGTTGATGGTAACGATGATACTATTGAAACTGTTGATATGGGAGCTTATGAATTTGTCCCACTTGCCAATAATCCGCCTGTAGCAATGGAAGATAGCTACAGCGTTGATGAAGATGAGATCCTGACAGTTTCTACTCCAGGTGTCCTGGATAACGACCATGACCCGGAAGATGATTCTCTCAAAGCAGTGCTGGTCAGTGGCGTAAGCAACGGCACTCTGACTTTGAATGAGGATGGCTCCTTTACTTACGAACCGGATGAAAACTTCAACGGTACGGACACATTCACCTATAAGGCGCATGATGGGCAGGTGTATTCGGAGAAGGCCACTGTTACTATCACAGTAAATTCTGTCAATGACCCACCTGTGGCTGATGACCAGTCGATAGCGACCGACGAAGATACTGCAATTTCAATCATTCTAAAGGCTACAGATGTTGAAAAAGATAGCTTAACTTACAGTGTAGTACTACCCGGGCCTGTAAATGGTACTCTCAGCGGTACCGCACCTAATCTAATTTATACCCCAGTTCTTAACTATTTTGGTGTAGATAGTTTGACTTTTAAAGCTAATGATGGAGAGGATTTCTCGAATGTAGCTACTGTGAGTATAACAATAAATCCTGTCAACGACCCCCCTATTGCAAATGCTGGACCCGACCAGACTGTCGCGGCTAATGATGAATGTGAGGCGGAAGTTACTTTAAACGGAACGGGATCAAGTGATGTAGATGGCGGTGAACTCACGTATACGTGGTATGATCCGTTTGACAAAGTTATAGGTACAAATCTAAGTGTGACTGTCACTTTGGACAAGGGCACTCATGTGATTACACTCGCTGTGGATGATGGGAATGACGAATTAGCTACAGACACTGACACTGTTCAAATCACAGTTGAAGACCAGACTCCTCCCACGATTCTCTTATCAGATCCCATTTTGGTTAGTGTTGGGAAAGGGAAAGGGAAAGGGAAAAAAGTAAGTAAACTTACTGTTAGTGCTACTGATAATTGCTCTTCGGATATTGTCTTAACTATTGACAATGTAGAAATATTAAATAAAAAAGGACGACCTCCTAAGGGAAAAGGCGTCTATTATATAATTGATGGCAATGACATTTATGTTTTCCCGAAGGGAAAAAAGTGGTCAATATGTGTTACAGTTACAGCGACGGATGAAAGTGGAAACTCAAAAGAAGAGCGTATTTGCAAAACACTTTTAGAAAGTAAGGGATGGTCCTGGAAGAGCTTTTTCAAACTATTATTATGGAAGTGCTTCCATTAGATCCCTTTCTGTTTATAAACATCTCTGCTTGTTAAGCCGGAAGTCACAAGTTTAAGTCTTTTCGGCCCCGCCATCTTGTTTCCTTGTTTTTCCCAGGAGAAAAATCGCGAATGGAAGCCGGATACTTTTTGGAGTTATGGAGTCATAATATTCTCCCGTTTTTTATCTTTATGAAGATAGGATTGTTTTTGAGAAAATTGTCTATGAGGAAAAGAGCTGACAATTTAAAAGTACTACAAAGTCCTGCACAGACCTTCGATTTGACAGTTACTTTTTAATAGGATATATCTTAATTTTATTGATGGAAATTATAATAATTATTTCTTGGGAAACGTCATAATACATATGGATTAAAATTCAAGATTAACCCAGGAGTTTAAGGAGAAGATGTGGCAAAAAATGAGAAAAAATTCAGGGTCAGAACGTTCATATCTTTTGTTATCTTATGGTCATTTATTATCTTGGCGCCGTCTGGTGTAATCCTTTATGTCTCTCCGTCTGGAAGCGTAGCAAGAAGCTTAAGCTGGAAATTTTTATTTTTCTCGCGTGACACATGGAGAGGAGTGCATATAATTTTCTGTTGCCTCTTTGTGGTTTTTACAATTCTTCATATATATTTTAACTGGAGAGCAGTGCTCGGCTATCTTAGAAAAAAAATCTCAAGAGGCATATTTTCCAGAAAAGAGTTAGCGTTTTCTTTAATCATTGTCGGGATTGTACTCATTTTTGCACTGGCCAGATGGCAGCCTCTCGGGAAGCTTTTGGAGTGGAGGGATCAGATAAAATATAAGCAAAGGACGCCGCAGAGTAGTTTCTTGGAGAAAGATGAGAATGTTCCTATCCTTACGGATCAGATTGAAGGTGGAAGAGATAAAATCAGTCACCAATATAAATTAAAGAGCCCAGGGAAATCCAAGTTCCATAAAAATGCGGGCTTAACGTATTAAAATACGACCTCATAATCCGTAAACTCATAGTATATTGACAAAATTTATTTATCTAAATATAATTTTAGTCTGAGAGACGGGGGCGAACAGGTTTCGACGGAGATAGTGAGGCAGAGGCAGCATGTCGAGATTCCACCCACCTCGTAAAAAGGTGGAAAAAACTAAGTGCAGAAACTCTGCCAGCTGCTGCCTATAATTAGGCATGCCGTTTCTCAAGTTATTTCCTGCGGTACTTGAGAAGCGTCGATGAGCAGGATAGCGAGCCAGGCTTGCCCTGAGCCTTGTGAGCGAAACATAATCGGGGCTAGTTCAGTTGTGTTTTTCCTCTTTGGACACTTCAGAACGAGATAACAGAAGAGGATAAACATGTAGAAGTTATCTGCTGAATGTCTTCGGACGCGGGTTCGATTCCCGCCGCCTCCAATAATTCTTTAGAACAAGTGACATTTTGAAAATAAAATTAGTAAGCCAGGAAAAAAAAAGTGTATTTATAGCGGGGATTATCTTCTTCCTTCTTCTTTCTGTATTTTCTGTATCTCAAAGTCAGCATGTATTAAAGTTATCCGTTAAAGACAGCCCTAATTTCAGCCGAATCATAATCGAAGCCTCATTTCCTTTATCTTTCGGCTTTGAGAAAAGGTCATCCTACTTAAAGGTTAGGATTGGAGCAGACGTTGCTTTTCGGATAAAAAGAGACCCTTTTTACAGCCGTCTCATCAGATCTCTCAGTTGGTCAAAAGAAAGAGATGATTACATCCTGACAATCAGGACAAAGTCCAGAGACTTTAACTATGATTATTTCACGGTTTTGGACCCACCTCAATTGGTTATTGATTTTAGTCCACTTGGCGAAGGAAGCTCTGAGGCAAGAGCCGGGTTGAAGCGTAAAGAGGATTTAGACAGAAGAATAAATTCGTCTTCATCATCCCGCTCTCCTTCTGAAAAAGAAAGCCTGTCTTCTCTGCGGGGAATTAAGACGATTGTGATCGATCCGGGCCACGGAGGCTTGGAACCCGGAGCTAAAGGGAGGTATGGTACATTAGAAAAAGACATCACCCTGGCTGTAAGCCTCAAATTGAGGGACATTATTGAGCAAAAATTTGGCTTCCGTGTTGTCCTTACTAGAGAAAAAGATGTGGAAATTTCCCTTGAGAATAGAGCAGCCAAAGCAAATAATAATAAGGCTTATTTATTTATTAGTATTCACACGAACAGCTCTTATCGAAAAGATGCTCATGGGCCTGAAACATTTTTTCTGAGCTCCGAGGCAACAGATGAAGAAGCCAGGAAGCTGGCATATTTGGAAAATAATCCGGCCGAAATTAAAGAGGGAATCACGGGAGAAAGTGAAGATGAGATAGCAATGATTTTATGGGACTTGGCTCAGTCAGCACATCTTAAACAGAGCAGCCTTCTTGCTGAAAGCATTCAGAAGGAACTCAACTCTCTCTTTCGAACAAGAAACCGGGGAATCAAGCAGGCTCCTTTTAAAGTTTTGACCGGGGTTGCCTGTCCTGCTGTTCTAGTAGAGGTCGCCTTTATTTCCAATTCTGATGAGGAGAGAAATTTACTGCAAGAGAACTTTCAAAGAGAAATTGCTCAGAGAATATATCAAGGCTTGGTGAATTTTATCGAGCTTTACTCCCAGGAATAATATGAAGAAAATAAGCAGGAAGAAAATAAGCAGGAAGAAAGTAGCGATTCTTGTCGTGCTTATCGCGATTTTGGCCATTCTTGTTGTCATCTTTTTTAAAAGCGGAATAAGGGAAAGAATAATACCTCCTCCTTCGGCTCTTCCTGCTGAGCCTGGAATACAGCCTGCCGAGCCTGGAGAAACAATAAAGATTGTCCTTTTTTTCCTCTCTGAGGAGGATACATATCTTCATCCTGAAGAAAGGGAAATTCCTGCCTATTCATCCGTTGTTCATCAGGCCAAACGAGCTATTGGGGAACTCATCAAGGGTTCCCAGAGGGGTTACATTTCTCCTTTTCCTCCAGAGACTGAACTCAGAGAGCTTTATGTAACCAGAAAAGGAGTGGCCTATGTGGATTTTTCAAAAGAGATAGTGGACAAACATCTGTCTGGCTCTTCAGCTGAAATTTCAACGATTTTTTCAGTTGTAAATTCTCTTACATATAATTTTAGCTCTATTGAAAAAGTCTTTATCTTAATTGAAGGTCAAGAAAGAGAAACTTTAGGGGGCCACATTAATCTTAGCCGGCCTTTTTTGCCGCTGTATGATTTAATCGCCAAATAGTATCAACATTTTGAATCCAGAATAAAGATATTCCACATGAAAAGATTGCTTAAAGTAGTTATTATAGGTTTCCCTAATGTGGGGAAATCCACTTTATTTAATCGCCTTTTAAAAGAAAATAAATCGCTTGTTCACTCTCTTCCTGGTATGACCCGGGATCAAGTCTCTGCCATCTGTGATTTGAAGGGAAAGAAGTTTGTGCTGGTTGATACAGGTGGATTTTTTGATTCTCAAGAGGACCCTCTCTCTTCAAAAATCAGAGACAAAGCAAAAGAAGCAGCAGAGGAAGCGGACATTCTTCTTTTTGTTCTGGATGGGAGAAGAGATTTTTTGCCCTCCGAGGAAGAACTCTATTTTTCCTTAAAAAAATTGAATAAGCTGATTTTTGTGATTGTTAATAAGATAGACTCTCCTTCTGCCGAGGCCAACCTTGGTGATTTTTATCGGTTAGGTGAGGAGAATATTCTTGCCATCTCGGCTGAGCACAAGAAAAATTTGGACTTTCTTGAGTCGAGCCTCCTTAAAGCACTCCCTTCTTCAGTTCAAGGGGAAAAAGCGGTAGAACCCCTGAAAATAGCCATTGTTGGACGGATCAATGTTGGAAAATCATCTATTGTTAATCGACTTTGTGGAGAAGAAAAATTAATAGTAAGTGAGATTCCAGGGACAACCAGAGATAGCACTGATACTGTGATAAACCGGAATAAAAAAGCCTTCTGCCTCGTTGATACAGCAGGGATTCGAAAATTAAGCCGGACACGGGATAAAAGAGAGAAAGCCAGCATCATAAAAGCGAAAAAAGATATTGTCCAGGCAGATGTTATAAGTTTGATAATGGATGCACAGGAATTTCCTACGCGCCAGGATTCTGGGATTGCTCATTTGTCTCATGAATCAGGCAAACCTCTCTTGATTGCACTGAACAAATGGGACTTGGTCCAGAAAGATACCGGGACTTCTGAAGATTTTAAAGAAAAGGTTTATACGAGGTTAGACTTTGTCAATTATGCCCCTATTCTTTTCATTTCCGCTTTAACAGGTAAGAGAGTCGTAAAAATTCTCGATTTTGCAGAACAGGTCTATAAGAATGGTTTTAAAAAAGTTGGGACATCTCGATTGAATAATTTTTTATCCTGGATAAATGAGAATCATCCTCCTCTCTCAAAAAAGAAGAGAAGAATGAAGATAAAATATATGACACAAATAAGCGTGCTCCCACCGACTTTTGTTCTCTTCACTCATTCACGCGTTTCTCTTGCCCCATCTTACGAGAAATTTTTTATTCATCTTTTGCGGAAAGAGTTTAATTTCTGGGGAACTCCCATTCAATTGTTTTTGAGAAAGAACTAAATTTAAGCTGTATCGAGAGAGAAGAGTTCGAAAAAAAGAGATATTTTAATTTTCTGTGGGAAGACAAAATATTTTTATGGGGGATAAGCCCAAAATGCTCCCGCTGGCGTCATGCATCTTGACTTTATTCCTGTATTCTATTATAAATTAAATTGCGAGGAAACTTCGGACTTGAGGACAAAGGAGGTCATGATGTTTCGGAAAAGTACAAACATTGTCCTGCTAATTCTTTTAGCTCTAACCGCGATTATTATCTCTACGAGTTGTAAAAAACTCAAAACTTCTAGATTACAAGCCAACTATTATTTTACTAGAGCAAATAATTATTTTAGTGAAGCCAAATACCGGGATGCAATTGAGGATTATGAAAAAGCATTAAGTTATAATCCAGAATTGGTTGATGCTTTTCGATATCTTGGTGAAGCTTATAAAAATCTATTTAAGCCTGGAGTTACTACTCCAGAAAATATGGAGAAAGCCAATAAGGCTTTGGAGGCTTTGAACAGGGCTTATGAAATTGATCCGGATAACAAAAATGTTATTTATTCCCTGGGTGATATGTATGATAAATTGAGGAATTATGAAGAGGCTGAAAAATTGTACTTGAGGATAATTGAGTTGGAACCGGCTAATATGAATAATTACTATGTTGTGGCTGAATTTTACAAGAGATATGTAACTGTAAAAGTTTCTGGAACTCCGGATGAAAAGGGAGATGATGAGAATGCCGTCGCTACACCGTTTAGAAAAGCAGAGGAGATGTATCTTCGGAGGATTGAGACTGACCCCTATAATCCCCAGGGTTATGCCTATATAGCTCAATTTTATGACGATCAGCAGCCTTCCCCAATGTTTGACGAAGCATGTAAATATCATAGAATGCGTATAACATTGGATCCTGAAAATGCTGAGGCTTGGTACGCTGTAGGAGCGAATCGTTTCTGGAAAGCTAATCGTCTTCGACTTGTCCTGTCAAAGGAAGATAGGTTAGAACTTGGGGAAGAGAGCCTCAAGGCATTATTTAAGGCTTCAGATATAGATCCATCTTATCCTGAGCCATATATTTACGTTAATTTGGTATACAGGAATATTCACGCGAATATTTATCCGGATAGGGCTGAGCGCTACATAAAAGAAGCAGATATTTTCCAGGAAAGATTCCAAGAGGCGAAAAAAAAACAGGCAGAGAAAAGAAAGCTTGAACGAGAGTTAAGAGGAGAGAGATAAAACAAGGAAGTATTTTAGTTATCCCCGGTTAAATCCTTCAGCTTTATTTCCTGTAACTTCTTTTAAAGAATGTTTATCCCTCTAAAAGATGATAATCCCACTTCCCGTTTTCCTTTTGTTACAGTCTTTTTTATTGCACTGAATCTTTTAGTTTTTCTATATCAAGTTTTTTCCCCGCAAGGGCTGGGTTATTATGTTTATAAAATGGGTGCAATTCCTTACGAAATCACCCATTTCACGACAGTCACTTTTTTTCCACGAATAGCACCTCCTTTAACTCTAATTACTTCTATCTTCATTCACAGCAGCGTTCTGCATCTTTTGGGCAATATGCTCTATCTCTGGATATTCGGAAACAACATTGAAGACTTTCTCGGTCCCTTTCGGTTTATTCTTTTCTATTTCCTTTCAGGATTGGGAGCGAGTCTTGCTCATATCGTTTTTCATCCCTCTTCCCAGGTTCCGATGATAGGGGCAAGCGGAGCCATTGCAGGAGTGCTTGGGGCTTATTTAATCCTATATCCTAGGGCAAAAGTTTTAACCTTTGTCTTTCTGTTTATTTTCATTCGAATTCTGCCCATTCCTGCATTTTTAATCCTTGGAGTGTGGTTTATCGCTCAAGTTTTGAATGTTGGTATTGGAGGTGGAGTAGCCTGGTTTGCTCATATTGGCGGATTTTTAATCGGGGTAGCCTTGATAAAGATTTACTCAAGAAAAAGAAGAGTCAAAGAATGGATTTATTCGTAGCTATTTTGTTCTTAGTTAAATTTTTTAGGTTACACCCAAACCTCGGTAAAGGTTGACAACTCCCTAAAGATTTAGTATTTTAGAGCATCGCTCTAATGAATTAAAGTAGGTCTAAAGTTTAGAGAAATGAGAACGTTTACTCCAAAAAAAGACGAGATTGAGAAGAAATGGTGGCTGATTAATGCCGAGGGAAGAACTCTGGGGAGACTGGCTACTGAAATTTCTGTCTTACTACGCGGGAAGAGGAAACCTGAGTTTGCTCAGTTTATTGATTGTGGAGATTTTGTGGTTGTGATCAATGCTGAAAAAATAAGTGTTACAGGAAAAAAGCTGGAGCAGAAAAAGTATTATTCTCACTCCGGTTACCCTGGAGGATTAAAAGTAAAGTCTCTTAAGGAAGTCTTAGAAAAAAAGCCTGAAGAGGTTATTCGGAAAGCAGTCTGGGGTATGATCCCCAAAGGAAAGCTCGGTCGTGCCGTATATAAAAAACTTAAGGTTTACAAAGGGCCTGAGCATCCTCATGAGTCTCAAAAACCACAGGAATACCAGTTTTAGGAGGAAAATTGAGTTTAATCCAGTACTACGGAACAGGAAAGAGAAAAACATCGGTTGCGCGGGTCTTTCTCCGTCCAGGTAAAGGAGAAATCACTTTATATGTAAATAAAAGACCTCGTCAATTTAATGAGTATTTTAATTTAGAAAGCCATAAACATACCATTAAACAACCTTTCCATATAACTGAAACAGAAAGTAAATTTGATATTTTTATCCGTGTGAATGGAGGGGGATCAAACGGACAGGCAGAAGCGATCCGGTTAGGAATTGCGAGGGCTTTGATTGAGTTTAATAAGGAATTAAGGACCAATCTTAGAAGTGCAGGTTTGTTGACAAGAGATTCCAGGATTAAAGAAAGAAAAAAATATGGATTATTAGGTGCCCGCAAAGCACCTCAATACCACAAGAGATAAATGGAGGATTCGTGTTGGTTTCAGTAACTATGAAGGAACTTTTAGAAGCAGGCGTTCATTTTGGCCACCAGACAAAAAGGTGGAATCCCAAGATGAAGGATTATATATTCGGCCAGAGGAATGGAATCTATATTATTGACTTACAGAAGACGATAAGAAATTTCAAAGAGGCTCTACAATTTATTAGAAGTGTTGTCGAGGATGGGCAGGAAGTGCTCCTGGTAGGAACGAAGAAACAAGCTCAGGACATTATCAAAGAAAGCTCCTTAAAATGCGAATCGTGTTATGTTAACCAGCGCTGGCTGGGCGGATTGCTGACCAACTTCAGTGTTATCAGAGGTAGCGTGGAAAAATTGATCGAGTTGGAGGAAATGAAAGAAGACGGACGGTGGGGGCTTCTCTCAAAAAAGGAACAGTCAAAACTGGAGAAGGTTTTCAGGAAACTCTCTAAAAATTTAGGTGGAATAAAGGATATGCTGGAGCTCCCTGGAGCTTTATTTGTGATAGATTCTACAAAAGAAGAAATTGCCATTCAGGAAGCCAAAAAACTGAATATTCCTATTGTGGCTGTAGTTGATACAAATGGAGATCCGGAAGACATAGACTATCCTATTCCAGGAAATGATGATGCAGTCAGAGCCATCGAATTGTTTACTACAAAGATATCTGAGGCTGTCATTGAGGGCAAAAAAAAGAAGATGGATAAAGAGCTTCAGGAAGCCAAAAAGGAGGAAGAAGTTCCTCCAGAAGCGGAAGAAGATATTCCCGCTTCGGGACTTCCTGCCGAAAAGGGAAAAGAGGGCAGCCCTATTAAGCCTGAGGAATCTGCTTGAAGAAGGGAAAAAAGATGGAAATAAAAGCTAAGATGGTCAAGGAGCTCCGTCAACGGACAGGAATTGGAATGATGGAGTGCAAACAAGCTCTTAAGGAAAGTGGAGGAGATATTGAAAAGGCGATTCTCATTTTAAGAAAAAAAGGATACGCGCGTGCTAAAGATAAAATGAGTCGTGAGACAGCAGAGGGAGTAGTTGGTTCTTACATCCATCTTAACGGGAAAATTGGAGTCCTTGTTGAAGTAAATTGTGAATCGGACTTTGTAGCCCGCAATGATGATTTTAAGGAATTGGTAAAAAACATTGCTTTGCATATTGCTGCATCAAATCCCAGATATATATCTTCGGATGAAATCTCCCTTGAAGTATTGGAAGAGGAGAAAGAGATAATCCGGGAGCAGTTCAAGGATTCAAAAAAGCCTCCCGAAATAATTGATAAGATTGTACAAGGAAAACTGGGTAAATTTTACGAGGAAGTTTGTTTATTGGACCAGCCCTATGTAAAAGATGATAAAATTTCAGTCAAAAAACTTATTGCATCATATATTGCTAAAATTGGCGAGAACATACAAATAAAAAGATTTGCCCGGTTTGAGCTGGGCAAATATTAATATAAGTTTGGTCATGCCTGAATTAAAGCCAGTCTACAAAAGAATTTTACTAAAACTTTCTGGGGAATCTCTCTTAGGAAAAAGTTCGTATGGAATTGATCTTGAAACGGCAAAGTCTATAGCAAGAGAGATGAAGGAAATCACCGGCTTAGGTGTCCAGGTTGCCATAATGATTGGAGGAGGTAATATTTTCCGTGGAGTTTCTGGGACTGCAGCAGGGATGGATCGAGCTTCAGCTGATTATATGGGCTTACTGGCTACTATAATGAATGGGATTGCTCTTCAAGATGCTCTGGAGAAAGGGGGCGTTTTTACCCGCCATGTATCAGCCATTGAAATCAAAGCCGTAGCAGAACCTTTTGTAAGAAGAAGAGTGATAAGGCATCTTGATAAAGGTAGAGTTGTCATTTTCAGCGCGGGTATCGGAAGTCCATATTTTACGACGGATACGGCTGCAGCATTAAGAGCTCTGGAAATAAAAGCCCAGGTGATATTAAAAGCAACAAAAGTAGATGGTGTATACACCGCTGATCCTATGGTTGATAAAACAGCTAAAAAATTTAGTACTATCAAATATTTAGATGTAATTAAGAAAGGGTTGAAGGTTATGGATACAACAGCAATTTCCCTGTGCAAAGATAATGAGCTGCCCATTATCGTATTTAATCTGAAGAAGAAAGGAAATATAAAAAAGGCTGTGTTAGGCCAGAAGGTGGGAACAAAAATTTATTAAGTCTCCCCTGGATAGGTTTAAAGATATTTTCTTTGTATTCTGTTTTAGCGAGGAAATAGGATGGTTAAGGACATATTAAGAGAGATTGAGAAAAAGATGAAAGTTTCCACAGAACATTTCCGAAAAGAACTGAGTAAATTGAGGACCGGACGCGCGAATATTAGCCTTTTTGAAGATATAAAAGTCGATTATTATGGGAGTTTAACACCTGTCAATCAAGTGGCTACTCTCGGGGTTCCTGATCCTACTTTGATTACAGTCCAGCCTTGGGACCCGTCGTTTTTGGAAGCTATTGATAAAGCTATCAGAAGTGCCGATTTTGGACTTAATCCTATTAACGACGGTAAAACCCTCAAAATCCCGATTCCGCCGTTAGATGAGGATAGAAGAAAAGAATTGGCAAAGCATATAAAAAGCATGCTGGAAGAAGAGAAAACAGCACTCCGAATTATGAGAAGAGATGGCAAGGAAGGAATCGAGGAACTAGAAGAGAAAAAAGAAATCACTGAGGATGATAAGTTTTGGGGGTATGAAAAACTCCAGGAAGTTACTGACGAATACACAAAAAAAATTGATGAGCTTGCAGGTGCTAAGGAAAAAGAAATCTTAGAACTTTAAAATTCTGGAGATTGTGAAGAAAAGAGCCAAATAAAACATCGCCACTAAACTTTATTAATTCCAAATTTTAATAGTTTTTTTATTTTCTGTCTGCCTTTCGGCCTAATCCTTTTATTCTATTCAGTAAAGCGTTTCCATTTTGTTTTTAATCTTTCTGGGCTTTTAATTTTTTTCTACCAAACCAATTTTCAGTTACTCCAAATTTTGTTCTTATTACAACTCCCCAGGCGATTATGGTTAGGAAGAATGAGACAAGAGCGCCGAGGAAAGGAATAAAAGTGATGAAGCTTACTATGATCAAACCTAATGTAACAGCCAGGAGTGGAGAAGCTTTGCCCTTACCGAATGCGTTACAGAGGCTGTCTCCAAGGAAGTAGAAGAGGACAACTCGACCGAATATTTTAATGATCAGACCTATAATAATAAGCGAGAGAAGGATTGGAATACCTATTAAGACAAAGGAGAGAAAAACTGAAAAGATGATTAAACAGGTATAAATAATGATGCTTAAAATGCCTGTTCCGAATACTGGCCAGAAGGATTTTCTGATTTGGGACGATGCAAGGGAAATCTGACGGGGGAAAAAAGCTGCCATCAGCAGAGCAAGGAGAAACCAGATAAAGACAGAGATTAATTTAATAATAATAAGAAATGGTATCAGAGGGCCTTTAAAAAGCGTCTTAATTAAATTTTTAATATCTCTAGGGGTTTCAATATAAATCGTGTCTCCTTTGACAATAGAACCAAACTCTTTTTCAAGCGTTCCTCCTAAGGAAACGACATCTCCGTTGACAACAGCAGAAGACTTCAGAGTGACCTCCGAACCGAATCCTAAAACTAAATCTCCCACTTCACCGGATACAATAACTGTGCCGCCAAAGGCAACTACACTGTTCTTAACTTTCCCTTCGATGAGAACCTCTCCCCCAAAAGCGATGATATTATCCTGGACTTCGTCTTCTGCTACATAGATATCTTTTTTCATAGTAAAGCTCTGTTGACTTTGAAGAGGGAGAAGTCCAAAAAGAAAGAAGAAAAAGACAAAAGTTAATAATATTTTATTTTTCATGTTCTTTCTCCAATAAATAGTTTTCTTTTAATCCCATATATTAAAGTCAAAATAACAATAATGGAAATTGCGATTATGATTATCTGAACCTGAGGGCTGATAATGGCTGTTAATGAGGTGAAACCGTTGATGAGAAATCCAAAAAATTGCTGAATCACTTTGATTAAAAGAGTGGCTAATTTAAAGATTTTCACGAAAAGAAGAGCAAAGTTTTTTATAAAACTCCAAAGGGCCTGATTGAAGCTGATGAGAAGACCGGAGAGATTTTGCCCGCTGGCCAGAAGAAAGATGAAGAGAGCCAGGATAATCGAAGTAAAACCAGCAGACATGGCTTTAATCCAAGACGAAATAGGAACTTTTGTCGGAAAAATTTTAGCCATAACCTGCTGAGTAAAATCAGGAGGGGGCTGCCAGAGAGGGAGGCTTTCTGCAGCTTGGAGTAAAAGGTTTCTTTCTTCAAGAGCTCTTTGGCATTTTGGACAAGTTGTCAGATGCTCCTCGATTTTTTTGTTTTCAGCTTCTGAGAGTTCTTTTTCGATATAGAGATAAATCTGTTCAATGCTGAGGCATTTCATTCTTTTTCCTCCAGGAGCGAACGAATCATTTCTTTAGCCTGAAAAACTCTGTTTTTGATTGTTCCTACAGGCAAGTTTTTAATTTCTGCGATTTCTTCGTAGCTGAATTCGTTGATATGCCTCCATAGAAAGACCTCTCGCAAAGGAGCAGGAATTTTTTCCATAGCTCGTTCAATTTTTTCCCTTAATTGAGAAATTTCAAGCTTTTTGATTGTTGATGGTTTGTTTTCAGGGATTTGAAGGGGTGGATTGCTGCTGTCCCACTTTGGGGGCTGATCGAGGGAAAAGGTTTCTATCTTTTTCTTTCGCCAGTAATCGATCATAAAGTTGGATGCAATTTTGAAAAGCCAGGTGCTGAATTTATACTGGGGTTGATATAAGTGGAGAGAGGAATATGTCCTTATAAAAACATCCTGGGTGAAATCAATAGCAAGTTCTCGCTCTCCGACCATGCGTCCGATGTAATTCAGTATGGGCTGTTGATACTTTCTAATAATCATTTCAAAGGCCTCTTTTTCACCCTTGATTGTTTTTTCGATGAGTTTTTTATCTTCATCCATGGAGGACATCCTGCCCTCAAAAGTTTATACGAAATTGAGAGAATATGGTTTAGATGAAGGAATTTTACTGGGGATATTCATTTTTTTGGTAAAATTCATCCTTAATAATCTCAACATCGGAAGGTAGTTTTAACTCAAACACATTTTGAGGGAAGCGAATGTTACTTTTTATTTGAGAAAAATGAAATTCAGATTTGCTGCCGGCCCAGTCAAAAAAAATAGCTTTTTGGATTAGCCAGGTTTTTTCGTTAATTTCCAGTAGGATATAGTTATATTCGTTTTCCTCTTTGGGAGTTAATTTTAACTTCCAGGATTTTTGATTTTCTGAGGGGAATGGGCTGAACTCAATTGAATAATTGTCTGTCAATCGCTTCTTGCCGGATAGAAGAGAAAGAATTTCTGACTCATACATCTCTTTTGATAAAGAACTTTGGAAAAGCTCTTTATCTTCCGGAAAATAGGAAAGAAAAACTCCTTCTTTGTAGAGGAAAATTTTCTCCTCCGGATCTTTGTATTCCCATTTCATCAAGTCAGGTTTTTTAAAGTAAAATTCCCCTTTTTCTTTTAAAGGAGTAGAATCTGAAGAAGGATAATAGTATTGCTGGAAATTTGCCTGAATTGATTGGATTGAATTAAGTTTCCTTTCTGCTTTGAGAGCGACATCTTCAACAGTGAGAGAAGAACTGGACAGGGAAAAAAGGAGTAAATAAAAAATCGGTTTCATAGTACCTGAATTATAGCATAAGCTGGGAAAGACTTTGAAAACATTAATTTTCCCTCGACAGGAAAGATAACAAGAATAGAACCGTTCCTAATTTTAAATTAAAATTTGCTAAGAAAGAACTGTTTTTGTTATAAGTTGCTAAATGAAGCTTGAATTTTTCCTAGCTCTCTTTGCCTACTTTGTCCTTCTTCTTCTAGTAAGTTTTATTTTTTCAAAGCGGATGAAATCGCTTGAGGATTTTTTCCTTGCTTCCCGGAATCTTCCGTCTTTTTTAGTCTTTTTATCTCTTTCAGCTTCCTGGTTTGGAGCCACATCGATTCTGGTGTCTGCAGATGAAGCCTATAAAACAGGAGTAAGTTCATTCTGGATCATGGGAGTACCGGCAGTTCTTACTGTTCTTGTGCTTGGCTTCTTTTTAGCCAGGCCTATTCGCCGCCTTCCAATAGTGACTTTACCGGATCTTGTAGAAAAACGTTACGGCCGCACTGTACGTCATATGGCTTCACTCTTGATTATCTGGTATATGGCTGTTTTAGCTGCTTCCCAGATGGTCGCGCTCGGCCAATTTTTAAAGTTTTTCCTCGGTACTCCTTATCTCGTAAGCATGGCGTTGGGATTAATTGTGGTCCTTATTTACTCTGTTTGTGGAGGCTTTTTTTCGGTAGTTATTACAGATAGTCTTCAATTTTTTCTACTTGTGGCAGGTGTTTTTGGCCTTTTCTTTTTTCTTCTGGATACATCCTCGTTAAAGGATATTCCAGTTTTTGTTTCCGAACTGGGAAAGAACCAATATTTTAATTTTTTCTTTGACTTCAAAAAGAATTTTCTGACTGTCATTTCTTTTACTCTGGCATGGACAATCTCTCCTATTGCCTGGCAGAGAATTCAGGCAGCTCGAACAGACAGAGATGCTCGACAGGGCCTGTTCTTTACATCCGGGATGCTTTTTCTTCTTTACGGTTTTGTGGTATGTATTGGAATATTTTCCCTTCCCGTGTTCTTTTCCCAGGGGCTGGAAGGGCCTCTTTTCTCTGAGATTATTTCTTCAAGGACCGGGGCTTTTTTAAGCAGCATTTTGTTTGTGGCTGTCGTGGCTGCGGTCATGTCCACAATGGACACAGCAATCAACACTGGAGCATTTTCTTTAACCCGGGATGTATACCAGCAGATTTTTTCAAGCAAAGGGAAAAGTGTTGTTCTGGTGAGTCGCCTATCGACTTTTCTGGTTGGAGGAGTTGCCTTTTTTGTAGCAACCAGGTTTCAAAGCATATTAAAAACCCTGGGACTTGCCTCTGAGATTATGGCTGAAGGTCTTTTTATTCCAGGGTTAGCCATGATTTTTCTGAAGAAAAAATTGCCCTTGGCAGGATTTTTGAGCCTTTTTTTAGGAGGAGGATTTTCTATAGTCGGTTTTTTATGTGAAATCGAACTTCTGACTCTGAATTGGCCAGCCTGGCCTTATTCCGTACCTTATGGGCTCGGCCTGAGTCTTGTTGGATTTGGATTGGGTTTTGCAACGGATAAACTCATAGCAAGGGCGGAAAAAACAAGATAGTCCTCTTCCATCTT
>JADHWO010000117.1 GCA_016783445.1 Candidatus Aminicenantota bacterium | reverse complement strand
TTTTTAATCAAAAGAATTCCTCGCAGCTCTGCTGCGGGGTTGCCGTTTTTGTGATATAAATGACTCTATGAGTGAACATATCCTAAAACGGCACAATAAGACTCTGATATTGTATCACATTGTTTGTCCTGCAAAATACCGACAAAAGGTATTTACAGAAAGAGTTGAGCTGTCACTTCAAAACATATGTATTGAGATAGGAAAACGATACGAAATACATTTTGTGGAAATTGGCTCAGATGAAGACCATGTGCATTTCCTTGTCCAAAGTGTTCCCGTTATGTCACCCAGCATGATTGTGCAAATAATTAAGAGCATTACTGCAAAGAAAATATTCAAATATAATCCAGAGGTCAAGAAATTGCTCTGGGGTGGTAAATTCTGGACGAGCGGATTCTATCTCAACACCGTTGGTCAATATGGCAATGAAACCATCATCAAAAATTATGTCAAAGACCAAGGAAAAACCTATAAACAGATATACCGCGGACAGCTGAAATTATTTGAAGACTTCGCATAGCAATGATACCTCGCAGCTCTGCTGCGGGGTAGTTCATTCTTTAAATAGTACTACACGGGGTACCACATAGGAGGGACAAAAAGTAGTGTATGGCGTCCACGTTATGTGTTCAGGATTGTCGGGTTTAGATACGGGTTAAACGGGCCCTCAGTGTATGTCTCTTTTGGAAATGGAATGTAAGGCCTTTGATGGAACTGTTCCACAACCTCGTCGGCAAAAAATGCGCCAAGTGTGGTCAGCTCGATATGTTTGTCGTTTTCAGTGATAAGGCCGCTTTCTTTGAGCGCATCAAACTTATCACAGAACAGCCCCTCTATTGGTACGCCCGTTACCTTCTTGAAATATTTTTTCCGAACGTAGTAATTTTTCAACGGCAGAATAATTGCCCATCGGATCTGCTCGTCAATGCCCCGTACCAGGCCACGGTTAAGTGGCAGGCGCCCCTCGTCAACTGCCTGATAGTATTCATCAAAGTATTGGGTGTTCAGCCCAAAGCGGTCACGCAGGCTGCTGAAAGCGGTCAGTCCGAAGCCGATTTCGTCATAGAGGTTGCAGCATTGATTATATGCATAGAGCGAGATGCTGGATCTCTTTTTTGTAAACACTCGGCGCAGATTTTCGTTATAACCATGTTTAGCCAGGAGATCTATGGCTATCTGCTTCATCAGAATGGCTTCCTCGACCGGTGGCACTTCGTCAGGTTTGATAGTCTTGATCTTCTGAATGGTTCCCTCCTGGTCTCCATAGGGTATGACTTTGAGCCTGTAGAACTGGATTTCGTCGACATCCGTAGATAGGGCTTTTTCAAGGACCTCAACCCAGTTCTCAATGGTCTGGCCGGGATACCCGAAAATAAATTCAATGTTGACCTTGTAGCCCATTTCTTGGGAGTTTTTTATAGACTCCAGGGCAACTGCAGAGTCATGAGATCGGTTCATTTTCTTTAATATTTTGTCATTAAAAGATTGCACGCCGATGGTGAGGCGATCAACACCATAGGATCGCATGATGCGGAGGCGCTCCACTCCGTCTGTTCCCACCAGGGTCGAGGGGTCAACGTCATAGTTAAACTGCCGGCACTTGCTCATATCAAGCCGCGCGACAAAAAAGTCAAGGAAATGCCTGAGCTGGTCCGGTGTTAGATCAGTCGGGGTTCCGCCGCCCAGGAGGATCGAACGAGCCTTTATTTTTTCAATACCGAGCAGGCGCATGTAAATGTCCATCTCCCTTTCGAGGGCATCGAGATACCGGTCTTTCTCGGAGTGAGGTGCATTGTACAGTGAGGGATAATGGCAGAATAAACAGCGTTTTATGCAGAAAGGGATATGCACATATACATCGAACCGCCCGTCGGGGGGGAGCGTGTAAGTTTTAAAGAGCTCCTCCTCGGTAATAGGATCGTACATTGTGATGGGAGGGTAGTGAACCGAGGGGAAGAAATCCCCGTCCAATGGGATCATCCCCGACTGTACAAGATTCCTGAAATCCTCTATCCTCGAATTTGCTGACTCCACTAATTCCTTGATATCTTTGTTAAACATGAAAATACCTCCTTTAAATCTTATTCCGTTGCAGGTCGGAAAAGATACTCTTAATTCCAGCTGCGCAGTTACAGGGTCTCCTCAATTACATGCTTTAACTTGTACAAATCAGGATAACTCCGCAAACAGCAAGAAGTGTCCCTAATATTTCTAAAGCGCTGATACGCTCTTTCAGATAAATTAGTGCCAGCGGAATGATGAACAAGGGTTCGGTTGCACCCACCGTGTTTGCTATGGCAACGTCCACGTACTTAATCGCCACGATGGACAGCCAGAAGCCGCCGAAGGTGACCACGCAAACCGAAGCAATAAAAAACAATATTATTTTTGTCTCCCGAAGTGGGTTCAGCCACTCTCCGACCTTCCGGGTAGCCATACCGAAAGCCAACATACCCAGGGTGCCGGCCGTCATTCGGATAAACGTGGCCCAAATTGTGGACATTGATGCAAGGGCAGGCTTTGCGATGATGACTGAAAAAGACATGCTGATCATAAAAAGTGCTCCCAGGATGATGCCCCGTATGCCTGTAGCTCCCTTTCCACCCTCACCCATAATTTTTATCCAGAGAACTGTGGCAATACCGATAATGGTCATTACAATACCAACCCACGCCTTAAGTGGAGGGATTTCACCCAGAAAAACAACCGCAAGAAGCGCAGTCATAATTTGACCGATCATGAAGAAGACAATGAGCGTGTTAGGCCCAAGATCCCGAAGCGCTGCAAAAAACAGGGTGTCCCCGATTGTGATCCCAAGAACCCCGCTGATACACAGCATTATAACAGAGCTTGTGGAAATGGAGTCATAACCAATAAAGAGAAGTACCGCGCCCAGCAGGAATATACTTACAATACCTTTACTGAGCGTCATTCCGAATGGAGTAACCGTCTCGCCTATGCGCTTGAAAAGTATTGAGCCAACGGCCCATGAGGCTGCCGACCCCAAAGCCGCGCTAATGCCGATCATTTTAGGTTCCATTTATTCCCGTTCTCAGTATCTGTTCTTCATGATTCAGGTCATTTGTTTCCTGCTCTATCCTATTGCTGTGGCCTGCCTCTCAGCATTTGCTCCTCTTGCTTCTTTCTCAACTCCTTGAATTTCTCCTTTTGTTCCCGAGTTAAGACTTTTTCTATATTCTTTGCTTGCTTATCCATTATTTTTTTTATGGCAGGATTTGGCATGCGAAGATCCCCGGAACTGTTCATGGCTATTTCAGCTATCATTTCCCTGGTGGAGGTAAAAATTGGTTCGATTTCCTGCATCTGCACGTCGGTTAGGGACAGCTTTTTCTTTAGTTCCATGAGGTGCTTATCCATGGGTTGAGGTTCACTTATCTTCCGGTATTTTGTCCGCTGCTCGGGGGTTAAGATGGTCATTATCTGATTGTCTACGGTTTTGCGTAGGTTCTCGTCCGCAAGTAAAAGGGCGCGATGATACCCCTTATACTGGTCTTTCTCTTTTTGGGCTTTTTTCTGGGCATCGGCCAGAATAGCGCTGATATGATCGACCTGCTCCCGGCTGAGTTTTAGTGTTTTCTCTAATCGCTGAATATGATTCTCAAGCTGGCCGGACTGGTCTATCGCCTCAGACGGAATGGCCCAAAACCATATCAGGAACAAAAAAAATATGAGTCTGGTTATCATTGCTAACCCCTTTTCTATGGCAAGTCGTTTCACTGCGGGCATTATTCATGTCTCAGTGCGTCAATCGGGTTTAACCCCGCGGCCTTGCGTGCTGGAAAGAATCCGAAAATAATTCCGATCGCCGCAGAGAATACAACCGATATAAGAATCATTTTTATTTTTATCAGGGCGCTGTATTCGGTAAACTCGTTAACGCCAAAGACTATGGCAAGTGACAGCAGTATCCCGAAGAGCCCGCCCGTGACACTAAGGGCCACGGCCTCAGCAAGGAATTGTACGAGGATATCGCTGCCGCGAGCCCCTACTGAAAGGCGGATGCCAATTTCGCGGGTGCGCTCGGTGACAGAGACGAGCATGATGTTCATGATGCCGATGCCCCCCACGATCAGGGCTATACTGGCCACCGTGCCAAGGAAAAGAGTCATGATTTTGGATGTCTCAGTTACGGCCTCGGTTATCTCCGTCTGGTTTTGAATGGTGAAGTCATCATCCTCGCCATCGTCCAGCCGGTGTGATTCGCGCAGAATTGTGCGTATTTCTTCTTCGGCCTCCTCAAGTTGATCAGCGGAACGGGCACTTGCGTTTATCAGGTCTATGTAACGCCCCCCCTTCAGGCGATACAGAACCGTGGTTGACGGTGCCAATACGATATCATCTTGATCTTGCCCCATCCCGATTTGTCCTTTTTCCTTTAACACGCCCAGAATGGTAAACGGAACATTCCTGATGCGAATTTTTTCTCCTGTAGGATCCTTGTCAGGAAACAATTTATCAGCAACGGTTTTGCCAAGCAAGGCAACTTTTCTCTTGGTTTGGACATCATGTACCGTAAAATGAGCGCCATATTCAACCGGCCAGTTTTTTATACGAAAATAATCCGTTGAAACGCCATTAACCTCGCAGGACCAATTATTTTCGCCAGCAATTATCTGGCCACCGGACCTCACGGCAGGTGACACATATTTTACCAGTGTGGCCTCTCTTTTGATTTTTTCTATATCATCAAATGTGAAACGGTTGAGACTACCGGCGCCATGACGGACTCCACCCGTTCGACCTGCTCCAGGAAAGACAATGATGACATTTGTCCCCAGTGCATCAATTTCTTGCTTGATCAGCTCTTGTGAGCCTTCGCCAATGGCCGACATGACAATCACGCCGCTTACCCCGATGATGATACCGAGTGAGGTCAGCAGGCTCCGCATTTTGTTCTTAAAAATGCTTTTGAATGCAGCCTTCAGAAGATTTTTTAGTAGCTTAATTGGTCTTAATCCCCTTTGTACGAGTCTATTTTAGTAATGTGTATTTTTAAAGATACCTGCAGGTCTACTTTTTCTTAGGAATATTTTCCGTTATCGGTGCTATTATTTACGCGCTTACTTGGTTATCGCCGTGAATTCTGCCGTCACGCATAAGCACTATACGTTTGGCGCATTCCGCAATCTCCGGGTCGTGGGTCACCACAATGATAGTCATACCATCCCTGTTCAGTTCCTGGAAAAGAGTCATTACATCGGCGGATGTACTGGTATCAAGATTTCCCGTTGGCTCGTCGGCCAGAATTATTGCTGGATTGTTGACCAGTGCCCTGGCTATTGCCACGCGTTGCTGCTCCCCCCCCGAGAGCTGGTTGGGCATATGGTGCATGCGGTCTCCCAGCCCGACCCGCCGGAGAGCTTCCTCGGCCGCTCGCCGAGGTTTGCCGACTCGTCCCGCCCGGTCATATACCAAAGGAAGTTCCACATTTTCAAGGGCTGAAGTGCGTGGCAAAAGGTTGAAGCTTTGGAAAACGAAACCAAACTTCTCATTACGGAAGGGAGCATATTCTTTTTTGCCAAGTTCGCTGACGGGTTTACCTTCAAGGATATACTCTCCCGAGCTTGGTTTATCAAGGCAGCCCAGGATGTTCAAAAGCGTTGATTTTCCCGACCCTGAAGCGCCCATAACGGCAATGAGTTCTTCAGTTTCAACCATAAAGTCCACGTCACGAAGTGCATGTACGATTGTCTCTCCCATCTGGTAGGACTTGGTGAGCCGCCTTGTTTCTATGACCATATTCCCCAAAGATCTTTCACTCCTTTTCGTCAAGTAGCCGTGTTTAATTGGGCCTTTGATGACCAGCAGAAACTTTAGGGGCCAGGTCCTCCACCTCCCCCAGGTCCTCCACCTCCCCCGGGTCCCTGAGGAGCTCCTCCTACCAGCAATTGACTTGCCTTTTTAGTGATTTTTTTGTCTGTATCAGGCTCTATTACCCCACTTATTACCTTCGTTCCATCCTTGATTAGCCGAGTTTCGGTTATCTCGGTAGAAATTCCGTCAGACAGGCCGGTTTTCACTTGCTCCATTGCCAGAAGCCCATTATCGTCAAGGTACCATAAATGATCCTTTACGGAGGTTGCTTCAACATTAATACCTGTTCTTTTAACGAATCTATTGAGTTCATCTTTACCAGGTTGAAAGTTAAGACATGTTTTGGGAACAATCAGCACATTTTCTTTTTCGGCAATGAAAAAGTCAACCTCTGCGGTCATACCCGGGAGGAGTAAACCCTCCTCATTCAATACATCTACAACAGCCGTGTAGTTCACAACGTTGGACACTAACCTCGGCTGAAGGCGGATCTTTTTAACTGTCCCATAGAAAACCTTATCATAATATGATTGCACCTCGAATCTGACTTTTTGCTCCTTCTTAATCAGGGCAATATCGCTTTCGTCAACTAAGACCAAGATTTCCATTTGTGAAAGGTCTTCTGCGATCTCGAATAACTTAGGTGTCTCAAACATTGCTGCTACAGTTTGACCTTCTTCTATGTTTTTTGAGATAATGATTCCGTTTATCGGAGAGCAAATCGACGCATAATACAGGTTTCGCTGAGCCTTTTTTAATTTGGCCTTGACCGAATTTAGCTCGGCTTTTTTTATTTCGACCTTGATCTTAAATTTCAGAAAGTGAGATTCGGAAATAGATCTCTTTTCAAAGAGGGGAAGGTTTTTGTTATAGTCCACCTGGGCTTCTTCAAGCTCTGCCTCTTTGAGCGACACGTTTGCCTCTGCATCGGTAACCTCTGCTTTCAGTATAACCTTATCCAGCTCGGCCAAGATCTGCCCTTTATGGACTTTGTCGTTATAGTCCACATAAACCTTTGCGATGGTGCCCGAAATCTGTGTACCTATGTCCAACTTTGTAACAGGACTTAGAGGACCACTGCTGGAAATAGTTTTTTGTATATTCCCTCTCTTAATGCTGACAGTCCGGTACATCGTTTTATTGGGCGCAATAAGCAAACCACCAACAAAATGGCTTATTATCGCAACCAATGCCAACACTATTATGATGGTAAGAGCAATTTTCTTTTTCATCCAGGTACCGTACACAATTTGAATTTTTTTGTTTTATCCGTTCTCAATAAGCCAGTCCTTATTAATATGGCTCTTCTCCCAATTAGTTGGGAGAAAGGGTCCAAGGGGTCCAGGATTCAAGGATTCAAGTGTTTGTTTTCTAATGATTTTATCAACTCCTTGAGCATCCTTTCAATTTGTTGAATTTCATCTTTGATTTTTTCGATAACAGCACTGTCAACGTAACCTAAGTCCATAGATAGCAGTATCTGAGTCTCCAACTCACAAACAGATCCATAGGCAATGTATAGATACCT
>JADHWO010000116.1 GCA_016783445.1 Candidatus Aminicenantota bacterium | reverse complement strand
TCGTTTTTTCAGCCAACTTGAGAAGTAAGCCTTTAATGGATAAAACATGAAAAGTGTAAACAAAAATGATAATATAAAAAGGTCCTCAATGCACCTTAAACAAGGCTGTTTTTTGTCCAAACAATGGGGAGAGGCTCAGTTATTGTGGTCTCCAACATAAAGATTGCCTGTGTAATCCACTGCGATGGCATGTGGATAATCAAAATGATAATTATCATTTCCCCAGCCTCCCCATTTGAGTATAAATGTCCCGTCAGACGCAAACTTGGTAACTCGTAGAAGAGTTGAATCGGCCGTATAAGCATTATCGTTAAAATCAACGGCTATTCCTTGGATCCATTTGAACTGATTATCACCGGTTCCCCAGGTTCCCCATTTTCTTATAAATGTTCCGCTTGAATCCAGCACCTGGATTTGGTTATGTCCGGTATCGGCTACATAGATATTGCCTGAATCATCAAAGGCAAGGTCTGCTGGATTTTGAACCTCTCCATCATTACCTCCTCCATTTACAGCAATTGCTAAATAAACACCATTTGAGTCAAATTTTACGATCCTGTTGTTATGGTAATCACAGACATAAACATTCCCTGAGTCATCCACAGCTATTCCTCGGGGGCCATTAAAGTGATGATCATCCACACCATCGTTCCAGGTGTCCCATTTCAAAACATAATCACCCTGGGAATCAAATTTGAATACCATAGCGTCGTCCCAGGAAGTCACATAGATATTGCCTGAATTATCAACAGCGACATGTTGCTGCCATGAAGAAAAATAAAAATCATCACTGTTTGGTATATTTTCAATTTTTAAGACAAGAGTTCCATCTGATTTGTATTTTGCTATTTTTCGGTTTCCTGCAACATAGACAAATCCCTCTTTGTCCGTGGTTATACCTGTAGGATGGATATTGTGGCCGTCAACTTGTGTCATCCATTTGGTTACATATTCGTATTCTTCTGCATGGCCAAAAGTCACAAGGGAAATGAGTAAAATTAAATTTAAAATTGTTATGAGGCTTCTTTTTTTCATTTTTTCCCCCATTTATTTATGGTTTCTCTCCAAAAATTCTCAATTCCTTTTGTAATAAAGGAATAAATTTAAATATAGGAATAAAATACTCCCTTTTTATAAAAAAAGATAGGGTTGATGTAATAAAAGATAGAGTTGATACGATAAAAATTGAAAAAAGATAATAATAAGTGCTGATGGAAATATTCCTTTTGTTGATTTCTTCCTTTTCCCTTAAAACTATATGTTATTATTCATGCTCTTGTCAAGGTAAAGTAATTTGCACTTTTCCCTTTAATAGCACGCACCTCTAGCGTCTCCCAAGGGTAGATAGTATGCTCCAATCTAAACTTTTCCCTCGTATTAAAGTTAAGAATAAGCACTTTAAAAGTAAATAGCCTTTTGAGGTGATTTTGGGGGTGAATTTTCTTTTCCTTTGGCTTTGATATAACTCTTTGGATATAGAACGATTTGGGATTAGACAAATTTATATGATATAACATATTATTATTACTCTAAAAGAAAAAGGATTTATTGATGGAAGAAAACGCAGAAAAAGTTCCGGATAAAATTCGGCCTTTTGAAGCCTTTCCGCCTATAATAGAGAGACTGAGGAGAATACTTCCCTTATACATAGAATATTTATAGGAGAAAGAGAAATGATTTACAGCGATAAAGTCATGGACCACTTTCAGAATCCGCGGAATGTGGGAGTGATTAAAAATGCAGATGGAGTTGGCAAAGTTGGAAATCCAGTCTGTGGTGATGTGATGGCTTTTTATATTAAGGTTAAAGGCAATCACCTTGTGGACATCAAGTTTCAGACATTTGGTTGTGGAGCCGCCATAGCTGTCTCCAGTATGGTCAGTGAAATGGCCATGGGGAAAACAATTGAAGAGGCTCTTAAAATTACGAACAAGAGCGTAGCACAGGAGCTTGGAGGTTTACCCAAGAACAAGCTTCACTGCTCAAATTTAGGAGCAGATGCTCTTCATGAAGCTATAAAAAATTACAAGGAGAAACAGAAAACTCCAGAAAAAGTAACTCCTGAAAAGCCAGTTGCGAGTGAGGAATGTTGCTGCCCATACTGTGAGGGTCCTATTGAGACCATGGAAGGTATCTGCGGAACATGCAAGGTTGAACTTGAAGAGTGTCCTGAGTGTGGAAAACCCTCCAAAAAAGGGGAAGAAAAGTGTCTGCATTGCGGGGCAAAAAAGTGAATAAAGAAGAAGTTGTTTTTAAAATAGAGAGATTAAAGAAAGAGAAGAACGCCGTAATTTTGGCTCATAACTATCAGATCGGTGAAGTCCAGGATGTGGCTGATTATATCGGTGATTCCCTGGGTTTAAGCCAGAAGGCGGCTCAGGTGAAGGAAGAACTTATTATCTTTTGCGGGGTTCATTTTATGGCTGAAACAGCCTCGATACTGGCGCCGGAAAAAACAGTACTTATGCCTGAAATCAAGGCTGGCTGTCCTATGGCAAATATGATCACTGCCTCAGAGCTGAGAGAATGGAAAAAAGATCATCCGGGAAGCAAAGTAGTCTGTTATGTTAATACAACAGCCGAAGTCAAGGCTGAATGTGATATCTGCTGTACATCATCCAATGCTGTTAATGTCGTGAATTCACTTGATGGAGATACGATTCTTTTTGCCCCGGATAAAAACCTTGGTGCTTATGTTGCCAGGCACACAAAGAAAAATATTATTCCCTGGGATGGATACTGTTATGTTCATAATAACATTCTGGCCAGGGATATAAAAGAAAAGAAGAATCTGTATCCTGGAGGAGAAGTCTGGGTACATCCTGAGTGCCGTCCTGAAGTGATAGACCTTGCAGACAGAGTTTTTTCCACAGGAAAAATGGTTAAAGAAGCCCGCAAAACAAAAAAGAGAGACATTATTATAGGGACTGAAACCGGGATTATCTACAGAATGAAAAAGGAGAATCCGAACAAGAATTTTTATCCGGCTCGGGATATGGCTTTTTGCTCTAATATGAAAAAGATAAACCTAATAAAAGTATTAAAATCTTTAGAGAATATGATATATGAAGTCAGAGTTCCTCAAAAAATCAGCCAAAAAGCAAGAGGAGCAATAGAAAGAATGGTCGAGATTTAAAGATAAAAGGTGGAAAAATATTCTTATTGAATACTATTTTATCCCGGGCCTTTAATACAGAGAGAAGAAGAAAGGGGAGGAAATGAAAAGCGTAAAAGAGAGAATTGGTGAGATGATTCGAATTTTAAGGAAAAAATACCCCGGAAGCCATACAGCCCTCAAGTTTGAAACACCTCTTCAAATTCTTGTATCCACTATTTTATCTGCCCAGTGTACGGATAAAAGAGTCAATCAGGTCACTCCGTCGCTCTTCCAGAAATACCAAACCTCTGCGGATTTTGCAGCTGCTAGCCAGGCTGAATTGGAAGAAGTGATCAGGTCCACAGGTTTTTACAGGAACAAGGCGAAAAACATTATCGGCGCTTCAAAAAAAATTACCGAGGATTTTGGAGGCCGGATACCAGATAATATGGAAGACCTCCTTACTTTGCCTGGAGTGGCAAGGAAAACAGCAAATATTATCCTCTCCAGCGCTTTTAAAAAAGCTGAGGGCATTGCTGTTGATACTCATGTGAAGCGCCTATCTCAAAGATTAGGTTTGAGCAAGGAGAAAGATCCGGACAGGATTGAAAGAGACCTAATGAGGATTGTCCCGAGAGAAGACTGGATCGAGTTTAATTATTTGTTTGTCAACTACGGCCGGGAAATCTGCCAGGCCCGGAAGCCGAACTGTCCTGAGTGTGAACTCAAACACCTCTGTCCCTCAGCCAAAGAATTTTTCACAGATAATGAACTTAATCCTTAATTAATTAAAAAAATGATAAAAGAAGCAAAACTGTACCGCCCTCTCCAAGGGAATAAGGTCTCCTGCTTTCTCTGTAATCACCGCTGCGAGATTGTTGACTCGAAATTTGGTATTTGTGGTGTAAGGCAGAATAAAAAGGGAAAGCTTTACACACATGTTTTTGGCGAAGCCATTGCGGCCCATATCGATCCGATCGAAAAAAAGCCGCTTTATCACTTTTTGCCCGGGACAACATCTTTTTCCATTGCTACTATAGGATGTAATTTCCGCTGCCCTTTTTGTCAGAACTGGCAGATCTCACAGGCTTCAAAAAGAAAAGAAACAGGATTGTCAGATCAAAAGCTTCTGCCTCAGGAGGTTGTTGACAGGGCAAAGAACCACGGCTGCCAGAGTATTTCCTACACTTATACAGAACCAACAATTTTTTTTGAGTATGCGTATGAAACAGCCAAACTTGCCGCAAAAGAGGGCCTGGCTAATATATTTGTCACCAATGGCTATATGACTGCAGAAGCTCTGGAGACAATCAAACCTTACTTAAATGCCTGCAATGTTGATCTCAAATCTTTTAGAGAAAAGTTTTATAAAGAAATATGTCAGGGCCGCCTTCAGCCCGTGCTTGATTCTATTCGCCTCATGAAAAAATTAAACATTTGGGTTGAGGTTACAACTTTAGTGGTTCCTGGAGTTAACGATGGAGAAGAGGAGCTTAGAAATATCGCCCGTTTTATCGCTGAAACAGACCCAAATATTCCCTGGCATATCAGCCGCTTTCATCCAAACTATGAATACACAAATACTTATTCAACTCCAATTGAAACCCTTCGTATGGCCCTTTCAATAGGGGAAAAGGAGGGCCTCCGCTACATTTACATCGGAAATGTTATGGGAGAATCAGAGAATACTCTGTGCCCATCTTGCGGGAAAACCGTTATACAAAGACATGGATTTCATTCTTCAGCTAACAAGGTTAAAGATTCCAAATGTTCCTTCTGCGGAAATCCCATTTCCGGCATTTTTTAAATCGTACAGAATCTTAAAGATCGAGAAATTAATAAATAATAAGTATTGTCCAAAAGTGAAGTGATTCCGTGTAATCGCGAGGAGTGAAACGACGTGGCGATCTCTTATTGGTAAAATGAAGACAGTTCTATTTATCTCCTAAAAATGAATTTAAATGTTCAGAGAAAAATAGAACCGTTCCCATTTTATTAACACATTTTATTAACAATATTACTCTAATCAACTAAAATAGAACCGTCCCCATTTTAGATGGTAAAGCGAAAAACAAATGAGCCAGGTAAAAAGCCTTAAGGCGCGGGTCGTCCAAAAATCTATAAATCGAAAAAGTTATAGAACAATGGAGAATTAAAAGTGGAAAGGTACAGATTTCTCGAACATACTTCTGATGCAAAATTTCAGGCATTCGGAAATACATTGGTAGAAGCCTTTTGTAACGCGGCTCTAGCCACAGCTTCTTTGATGTGGGATTGGGAAAAGGTCGAAAAAAAAATAGAGTTTAAGGTAACAATAGAAGGAAAAGATCTAAAGCAGTTACTCAACAGTTTTTTGGAAGAAATTATATATTTATGGGATACAAAGATGTTCCTTTTTTGTTTTGCTGAAAATCTGAGAATAGAAAAAAAAGGAAGCCGCTATAACTTGAGTGCTCTCTTCAAGGGAGACAAATATTCTGAGAAGTATAAAATTTATGGAGAAGCCAAAGCCATAACCTACGCTGAAATGGAAATAAAAAACAAGGGAGATTTTTTAGTTCAGGTTGTGGTTGATATTTGAGGTGAAAAAATGGACTTAAAAAGAATAAACGACTATACCTGGGAAATCCCAAAAAGCGGGGATATGAAGGTTTCAACGATTATTTATACTTCTTCAAAACTTCTTGAGAGTGTAAAACAGGACCGGACTCTTCAACAGGCTAAAAATGTGGCCTGCTTACAGGGAATTCAGAAAACTGCTTATGTTATGCCCGATGCTCATCAAGGGTATGGTTTTCCAATAGGCGGGGTGGCAGCCTTTGATCTAGATGAGGGTATTATTTCTCCTGGAGGAGTTGGTTATGACATCAACTGTGGAGTCAGGTTGCTGAAAACAGATTATCTGGAAAGAGATGTCTACGGAAAACGGACGCAGCTTTTAGCTGAGATATTCAAAGAAGTTCCAGCAGGTGTTGGCAAAGGAGGGATAACCCGTCTGAACCGGAATGTTCTCCTTGAAGTTTGTGTTAAAGGTGCGGAATGGGCTGTGGAAAATGGGTATGGACAAAGAGATGATTTAAAGAGGACAGAAGAGAATGGAAGGATGAGGGAAGCAGATCCCGGTTTTCTTTCCTCTCGAGCTGTGGAGAGAGGAATCCCCCAGTTAGGGACATTGGGAGCAGGTAATCATTTTTTAGAAATACAAAAAGTCTCAAAAATTTTTGATAGAGATGTTGCCCGGGCTTTTGGTATTCATTCGGAAAATCAGATTCTTGTCATGATCCACTGCGGAAGTAGGGGACTTGGACACCAGGTTGCTTCGGATTATATACGGTTGATGGAGAATAAGCTTGGGAGCAGAGGATTACCTGATAGGGAGCTTATTAATGCTCCTGTGCGTTCTCAATTGGGCCAGGAATACTACAAATCCATGAGTGCAGCGGTCAATTATGCTTTTGCGAACCGCCAGATGATAGCCCATTGGGTGAGGAATGTTTTTTCTAAAGTTATGGGAAGTTCAGAGGGGATGGATCAGGTCTATGATGTCTGCCACAATGTGGCAAAGATTGAAAAGCACAGGATATACGGAGAGCTTAAAGAAGTCTGCATTCATAGAAAGGGAGCAACGAGGAGCTTTGGCCCTGGACGGGAGGAAATTCCCGAAATCTACCGTTCTGTAGGCCAGCCGATCATCATTCCCGGAAGCATGGGAACAGCCTCTTATATCCTTGCCGGGACTACAGAAGCAGAGGAACTGAGCTTCGGTTCTACAGCCCATGGTGCTGGGAGACTGATGTCAAGACATGAAGCTCGGCGCCGATTCAGGGGAGAGAAAATAAAACAGGACATGGAGAGCAAAGGGATCGAGCTTAAATCCACAAACTGGAAAGGAGTGGCTGAGGAAGCTTCTCAGGCCTATAAGGATGTGGATGAAGTGGTTGAAGTCTCCCACAAGGTGGGGATAGGGAAGTTGGTGGCAAAGGTCGTTCCTATTGGGGTTATGAAAGGCTGATTTATGTAATGACTTTATCGATATCCTTTTCTGCATAATCCTCAAAATCCAGGGCGAGCGTGTATTCACTCTCGAGCATTATGTAATGGCTGTGCTCCACTTTACTGAGGTATTCGAGAATTTTTTTCTGGGGATCTTCAAATCTTTTGGAAAGATTGGCATAAAAATTTTCTGCGGATTTCTCCGATTCCATAGTTTGATAGAGGATATCAACTAAAGGAGAAGATGGACTCATGTGAATGGATGGAAGCAAGTCTTCATCAACTTTGTCCGGCACTTGAATTTCCTCTCCTGGATTAAGATCGGCATAAAGCTTTTCCAGAACCTCCCTGTGT
>JADHWO010000115.1 GCA_016783445.1 Candidatus Aminicenantota bacterium | reverse complement strand
AAATTTATAGTTTTGATGGTATTCTTATCAGCCTTCACGGCCACTCTCCTCACTGGCAAAAAAATATTATTAAAATCAAGGATGAAGAAAGGGGAGAAGTTGTTACATGGAAAAACGGAGATAAAACACTATTCCTTAATGATGACCTTCCGCGTCATTTTCCTATTAAGGAGTCATCTCCTCCAAACATATCCAATTTTAGTCCAGAATCTATCCCCGAGGAGATAAATTTTATACCTGTTTCTCAAGGATTAGAATTTTTTTTCGATCTTGAACATAAGTATGATATCTTTGATCTTATTAAAAAAGGGGCAGGGGATAAGTACTCTATTCATGGAGAAGTCACTTCTCCTTTTGATTATCTACTTAATCTTTTCGGGATTGAAAGGGCTATGGTGTATCTCGTCCAGGAACCTTCAAAATCCAAGGAAATATTACAGCGCTATACAGGAGGTGTGAAAAAAATTGCCCTGGAACAAACTCAACACAACATCGATGCTATAAAAATCTCATCCCCCTATGCTGGAGCAGGGTTTATTTCTCCAGCATTTTACAAGGAGTTTGTCCTTCCTTATGAAGCTCAAATAGCCAGGGTTGTTCGGGATCGTGGTGTTCATGTATACACCCACACCTGTGGAGCTATTGACGATCGTTTAGAGATGATGGTCGAAGCTGGAATTTCTGGAATAGAATGCCTTGATCCTCCTCCGCTGGGTGATGTCCTGCTGGATGATGCTAAGAAGCGTATTGGAGACAGGATTTTTATCAAGGGCAATATAGATCCTGTCAATGTCCTGCTTTTAGGGACTGAGGAAATAGTCCGGAAAGACGCTGAATTCAGGATTGAAGTTGGTAAACCTGGGGGAGGATTTATTCTAAGCACAGCTTGCTCTATTGCCCCTCATACAAAAAGAGAAAATGTTCAAGTTTTAAGACGAGTTGCTGAAAACATAAACTAACCTGAATTATTCATAAAAACTGCCGATACATTCACCTAATATCCATGATATCAGCATATTAGCATACTTTTTCAAGCGATCAAGGAGACCACTTTGTTTTGTGAATTCCTCTTTACTTTCTATCGGCATTTTTTACCCTTTGGGCGAGCCGATCTCACTGCATCGGCATCATTGCAGCCCATTCGCGGTAGATCACTACAGCTTCATGGGTTGCGGCCTCGCCGCTGCAGCAATCTCAACTCGTGAATAATCCAGGCTAATTACTGTAAGAGCAATAAAAAAAATATTTTGGAAAAATTATGTTGATTTAGTTGCGAATATTCCTTGGTCGGCGGATCCATGTAGCATTCAACATAATCAGGTCTTTATTAAAATCGACCTTTTTTGAGAGGACAAAAAATCCATCTTCAGGGGAATAAGAATTAAAGCTAAATTCCTCTTCTTTTGTGTTATCTTTTCCAAAAGATGCAATTAAAAAATCATCCTTTATAGCCCCAGAGATGCCATAATTTCCTTCTGCATTGATTCCGCACCACACTCGGAAATCATTTTCCCATTTATCTTTAGTAGGGAGGACTTTTATATAGAAGGGAACAAGTCCAGTGTAGAACGCTGAACTTGAATCATAGGTGCCATTTTGAGTAGGAGTATATCCGTTATCCGTAGAATAATTTGTAATGGCTTCGGAAATGATCGAGATATTTTTCATAGTGCTTTTAATCCTTGCTCTATTGACTGAAGTTTGGGCGGTGGGAATAACAATCGAAAAAAGGAGTCCGAGAATAGCTATTACTATGAGCAGTTCTATAAGAGTAAATCCTCTTTGCCGTGTTAATGAACTAGTTTCTTTTCCCATTTTTTCTCATCCAGCCAACCCTGGCATATGAGAACTTAGGATATCTAGATTTAAAAAAAATTGCAAATTTTACGCTAATTATATCAAATATGGTTTATATAACTATACATAAAAAGAAGTAAAAATTTTTCTTATAATCCTAATATGCGGGCTGCATTTCCGTAGAGGATCTTTTTTATAGAACTTTCTGCAAGTGGAAGTTTTTTTATAGCTTTGATGTTACTGTAAATTGTACTTATTCCCGGCCAGTCCGAACCATAGACAAATTTATCGATGTTTTTTTCCATGTCTGGGAAGTAATTTAAAAGATTCTTAGGAGGCAAACCTGAGATTTCAAGATAAAGGTTTGAATGAAGCCTGGAGAGAAAAAAAGCCTTCTTATACCACAGACCCCTTCCACTGTGTGCCATTAGTAGGGGGAGATCAGGGAAGTCCGAAGCTACATCGTCCAGATAGATCGGGTCAGCGTATTTTATTTTTGAACCTTTAAACACAGAAGACCCTGTATGGAAAAGAATCGGGAGCTTGTTTTTTTGGGCGATAGGATAAAGGGAGTAAATCTTACTATCATTGGGATAGAAGTGATTGTAGGAAGGATAAAGTTTTATCCCTCTTGCACCCATCTTGATATATTTTTTTAATTCCTGAGATGGATTGCTTACAAGGGAGGGATTAATAGTGCAAAAGGGAATGAGAGTATTATGGCCCTGGCAAAACTCAAGGACATATTCGTTGGGAACGATGCCCGTAATATTGGGGCTTATTTCTGGCAGGATTACTGCCCTATAAATTTGGTGGCTTTTGAGATAAACAACAAACCTCTCTGGGTCTATCATCTCATCGTAGCGCTTGTAGTACTCTGAATGAGCAGACTTTTGGTACTCATGTATCCATTCATGCCAGTGCTCTTTCAGACCTATGTGGACATGAAAATCGATTATCTTTAACTTCCCTGTATTATTCATAAAAACTGCCGACACTATAATTTACTTTCAATGATATAAGCCCATTATATTAATTTTTTCTCAGAATTAAAAAAAATGGGGACGGTTCTATTTTTATTGAAAAAGTATAAGGAAAGAAGAATTCTCTCTCTAAACCACTTATATTTATTTAGCCCGGGGCAGCATGTTAAACTACTGTCCTTTTTCCTTGAGAGCTTTTAATTCTGTCTCAAGTTCGTGTATTCTTTTAGAAAGGATCTCTTTTTCCCCTCTTTTCATTCTCCTCAGAATTCTAACAAGTACTATTGCCATGCAGACTAGAATCAGAATATTTATAAAAGAAGATGTTAAGAATGGAAATTTTATTTGCATGATAAAAAGGGTTCCTACTGCTGACAGATATGATAGGATTCCCAAAACGGCCATAACCAGAATCCACCAGATCATTTTATTTCCCTCCTTTTTGCAAATTAAGTGAATTTTTTTGTTTCAAATCCAATTTTCCCTCTTTAAGCTTATAACAAAGGAAAAACTTGAAGTCAAGGAAAGAAAATAAGGTTGCCTATACTCTTTTTTTCGCAGTACAATTCAGGTTCAAAGCAGAACTTAGGAGGCTATGATGAAAGTCAGAGAAGTTTTTTTACAGATTCGTCAGGTCTGGATTCCTAAAAAAGGATATCCTGTTGAAGAAACCGTGGCAAATGAACTTATAAGCTCGTTCAAACCAGGGGTGTCCATAAAACATGTAAAACCATCGGATATGAAATCTGAAAAAGGAAATTTTTGTATTGCTGTGGCAACTGAAGGATTATCCAAATTGCTGTTAGAACAGGGAGTAAAACTGCCTTCTGATAAAGAATGGGTATATTTCTCTATTGATGGGAACCAATGTTGCTGGTTGATCAGCTCTAAACCGTACTTTCTGTATACGGTGTTTTCTTATGTTATGGAAAACCTGCTGGATTATGATGTTTTGCGCCTTAAACAATGGATACGGAAAATGAGTTTTGCCTTTGAGAAATCAACATTTGATATTTTTTTGGCTCAATATGCCCGTCTTATCCGTTTTTTTAATAGAGAGCAGTACATACGCGAATATGCACGCCTGGGTTTTACCCATATTGAAGTTAATGCTCTGGCTACTCCTAATCCCGAAGAAAAGGGGATCTCGGGAGAATTTTATCCTGATTTTTACACTTATTGCCCTGCTCTTGATCAGTTTGTTACCAGTCGTTTAAATCAGGGTATTTATCCACAGGAATATTTAAAGGGAAATCTTGATCTATTGATAGAAAATGCACGTATGGCTACTAAATATGGCCTTGTGCCTGGTCTTCTCTGCTTTGAGCCACGCTCAGTGCCTGAAGCCTTATTCCAGAAATATCCAACCTTAAGGGGTGCGCGTGTTGACCACCCATTTCGGAGCTTTAAACCGCGCTTTAACCTTTCCATAGTTCATCCGGTTGTACAAAAACATTATACTGAGCTTATTACAAACCTGCTGATGGAAGTTCCTGAACTTGAATTCCTTACTATCTGGAGCAATGACAGTGGCGCTGGCTTTGAACACACAAAATCCCTGTATGTTGGAAGAAATGGTGGAGCTTACCTGATCCGGGAATGGAAAGATGATGAAGAAATTGCAAAATCCGCAGCCACAAACATTTTAAACTTTTTTAGACTCTTGCGTGATACAGCATCCGTGATCAATCCTCAGTTCCGGATAATCACACGCTTGGAATCATTTTATGGAGAACATCAGTACTTATGGCCAGAACTCAAGGACCGGATCGACGTGGAAGTTAATTCGCTTCTGGTCAGAGGATGGGAAAGTAACTATCCGCATCCCCAGTACCCGGATGTGAAGATTCTGGGTTCAGCGTATCATAATAAGTTGTGGGAAAAAGAAAAACAGCCAATGGAGGAACTCCAGTCTCGTAAAAGCCAAAGCTTTTTCTATCATTCTTTTTGTGCCCATACCAACCATGAACCTCTTTTAGGGATTCCATTTCCCTGGTTAACATATGATAAGCTTCGGGAGTCTTTTAAACTACACATTTCTGCATTAGCCCATCTAGGGGGAATACAGCCTCCGGACAAAGTGCCATTTGCGGTGAATCAGGAGATATTTCGTTTGTTCCAGTTCAATCCTGAACTAGATATTGACAAGGCGATATTGAGTTTAGCCTCACGTTATGTGGGTGAAGATTATGCAGGAAATTTAGTTGAGGGGTGGCAGTTAGTCGAGAAGGCGATCCGTTTTTTCATGCCACTGCCTCTCTATTCCCATTACGGTGTTGTCTGGCAGAGACTGCTGGTTCGTCCGCTGGTCCCCCATATCGACCGGATTCCTGAAGAAAAACGTACGTATTATGAAAAATTTATGTGCACTTCCATTCATAATCCCAACAGGATAGACCTGGCAAAGGATGTGCTTTTTGAGCTGATTTCCAAAGATTATGCCCACAAAGCATTTAAACGGATAGATGATAAAGTCTGGGAACCTTTGTTAGCCGCAATTGACCTGTTTAAGGAAAAAATGGAGGATGCCCAGCATTCTGGGAGCGATTTATCTTTTAAGGTTTTTGAGGACCAGTATTTCAGAATCATGTCATTACGCTGTCTTTATGAGACTTTACGCAACACAGCTGTATGGATATATGCTGTTCATGAGTATTTGGAAGCGCCTGATTTTTCAAGTAAAGCTCGCTGTCGAAAGCTTTTAGATGAAATGATCAAGAGAGAAATACAGAACTGCCGGGACCTCATTCAGCTGTGGAAGGAGGCTCCCATAGAATGGATGATTATATCTGGAGCTGAGGAAACACCTTTTATTCATGGTAATAATTTTCCGAAGCTTCTTGAGAAAAAAATCGCCTTGATGGAAAAACATAAAGATGATGAACCCTTTATTGATCCCGATTATATGTTTCGTGTTGCCAATAATCCCTATGAAGCTGCTTGAAAAATATGGGACAGGCTGATCCTAACGCTTCGCAGCAGCATCTTCGGCAATCTCAACTCATTAACCTGGATTATTCACGAGCCGAGGTTGCCGTAGATGCGAGACGTGAAGGATGAAGCTGTGGTATTTCACCGCAAATCCTTTGCAACGAAGCAGACGTCGTTGCGAGGAGCGAGGCGACGCGGCAATCTCACAATATCGGTTCGCTCGAAGAGTAAAAAATGCCGATGATTGAAATAGATATTTTTATAAAGAATGAAAAATGGAATCGGCAGTTTTTATGAATAATTCAGGCTAATTATCTTGGCTGATCATTTTAAATTTTTTCAGGGTCACGCCTTCATTGGCCCTTGAATAGAGATAGTTCTGACTGTCTATATAAATACAATGGCTTGTATCAGGTAATGTCAGGATTCTTAGTAACTGCCCTTCAGGACTCAGAACATAAACATCGCAGCTCGGATTTTTGGAATAACTACCACCAAGTATATATAGATTGTCTGAACTGTCCAGTGCAACATCTTTGTAGACTAATCGTGTGGGGAGCTCAAAAGAAGCTATTTTTTCTTTTTTAATCTCTTTTATCTTTAGAAGCTTTTTTGACCATAATTTTTTCCCTTCGGAATCGAATTTTTCAATCTTGTCCTGGTAGTTATAAGCGATGTATAGATTACCCTCTGAATCGAAATCAAAGCTCACCATATCCATCAACAGAGGCAGTTTTTTGTCAGAATACACCAACTCGCGTTTGACCTTTCCTTTTGCGTTAACAATAATAATTCTTCCTGCTTTAGTCATTGAGATTGTAGTAACGGCAATTTTGTCATCGGAGAGAATTTTTAAATCTGAAACTGGCATAAAAACAAATATGCTCCGCTTATAATTTAAGTTTTTATCAAAGACTTGAATTTCGGGCTTAAACTGATCTGTAACGTAAAGAAACTGGTCCGAAATGCCCAAATAACGGGGTGCCAAAAATTCCCCGGGGCCTTGTCCTTTATTCCCTGTTTTTTTTAAGAGATTTCCCCTGGCATCAAACTTTTTCAATGAGTAGTCCATAGTGTCAGTAACATAGATATTGCAGCTGGAATCAGAAGCTATCCCTACCCATTGAAATAGAGCATCGTTTTCCAAACTTCCTATAGACAGGACTTCTTTTAGGCATAATTTTTGAAGTGCTCCTCCCCATAAAAGAAGAAGATGTAAATAAAAAAGCAGGACTAAAAAAATAGCTAAAAGTAATAGTTTTCTCGACACTTTTACTGTCGCCAAGTAAGGAATTTAAGACTCCTGTATGATGTTAGTTTTTTTTGAATCCTCTATTGATCCTACCTTATTTATCAAGATATTTTTTGCAAAAGAAGTAACCGCCAAAACAATAAACACCTTGTATATAGAGCATAGAGAACATGGGAAAGTGACGGGCTGCATCAAACATACATTTTATAAAAGCTCCCTCACATTTGCCCTCCTCTTGCTCAGCTGCACCAAGGCTTATAAAAATCATTAATACAATTAAAATGAGTGTGACTTTCCTGATGTGTTTTTGAATCTGAAGAATCATATTTTCCCTCCCTGATTTTAAGAACTATTAAATAAGGCTCTTCTCCCATTTAGTTGATGAAAAGTCTTTCCTATCCTTTCGTCATTCCTGCGGAAGCAGGGATCCAGTCTATTATAAAATATTTTTTTTATTCTTCTGGATTCCTGCTTCCGCAGGAATGACAACTTGCCTTC
>JADHWO010000114.1 GCA_016783445.1 Candidatus Aminicenantota bacterium | reverse complement strand
AGGGCAAATTTCAACAGCACAAATAGAGAGTACTAATATTATTTCTATCGCTTCGGTTTCAAGTAACGCAGAATATGCGACTAATTTAGTAAACACAGTTGCGGAGGAATATGTAAATTATCACTTTGAAAATAAAAAAATGGAAGCATCCCAGGTTAAAGATTTTGTCAAAGAACAGCTCGATAACTATTATGACGAACTTCAAAATGCGGAAGAAACACTCCGGAAATTTAGAGGGGAAAATCCCCTGGTCATAGAAAGAGATATGAACAGTTCACCTCTTTTTCAAACTGATCCCAGAGTAACAAGCCTTAAAGAAGAGATTGTTAAGTTCGAGCTAGAACTGATTTCCTTAAAAAGCAAATATACTGATGAACATCCACAGGTTAAAAGTCTCAAACAGAAACTGGATAGAGCAAAAAGCGACTTATCAGCTGCTTCAAGCCAATTAGAAGCTCAACAAAGGGAACTTTCAACAAAAGAGAGTACGCTTGTTCAGTTAAAACGTAATGTAACCATTGCACAAGACATTTATCTCATGTTTAAAACAAAACATGAAGAAGCACGTATTCTGGAGGCAGAAAAAGCCCACGATGTTACGATTATTGAACGTGCTCTCGTGCCCAGAAGCCCTATTAGGCCAGATGTTAATTTTAATATTATGGTAGGCATTTTTAGCGGGCTCCTGCTTGGATTGATCATGGCCTTTGTTACAGAAAGCTTTGATACATCTATTGGCCGGATTGATGACATAGAAGAAATACTTAAAGTGCCTGTTCTGGGTATTATACCTAATACTTCATTGGAGAAAGGAACAGGAAGGTTTTTTGATAAATTCAAATTTCGAAAAGCAGAAGAACCTTCAGAGGTAGGAATAAGTGAGGAACGTTTGGTTACTTTATTTAATCCATCATCAGTTGCTGCTGAGGCTTATAAGAGTCTGCGTACTAATTTAGATCTAACCGGCCTGAAAAAGGCTGGAAGCAGTATTGTTATAACCAGCTCTGCACCCCAGGAAGGAAAAACACAAACCTTATGCAATTTAGCCATTGCTTTTGCTCAGGGGGGGCAAAAAGTCTTAATTCTTGGTTCTGATTTTAGAAAACCAACAATTTATAGAATATTCGGACTTCCGAGAAGCCCCGGCTTGACAGAGGTTCTAATAGGGAATATATCATGGAAGGAAGCCACTAATACTGCAACGGATATGCTGCTTGGAGGATTAGGATACGAACGGATATTGCAGACGCAAGGCATAGAAAATCTGAATATTATCACTTGCGGTGCACGCACACCTAATCCTGCGGAATTGCTTAGTTTTTCCGAAATGGATGAATTGATTAAAGAATTTAAACAGAATTTTGATTTAATATTGTTTGACAGCGCTCCAACACTTCCTGTAACAGATTCAGCAATTCTGGGAGCTAAAGCGGATGGAGTTATATTAGTCTATCAGGCTGGCAAAACCTCACGAAATGCGCTTTTCCGTTCCAAAGCCCAATTAGAAAATGTAAATGTAAAAATTCTGGGAGTTGTAATAAATAATCTAAAGGCTCAATTTATCGAAGACGTCACTCCCGCACAAAGATACCGCTATTACGGATATTATGGAGAAAAAAAGAAAAAAACACAGTAAAACATGCCCTCACTTTATTTAGATAAACTTCATAGCCAAAACACTTGGACCTAATAAATTATGAAACAAGAGTAAGGCGCTAATATGCCAATAAACTGGGGAGAACTAAAATTTGGCCCTTTTTTAATTGTTATTGTTATCCTTATTGTTGGCATCTTCCTGGGCCAGATCATAACAGGCACCTCTTTCAGAATTCCAATTGTTTTAATCTTAGGCAGCCTTATCCTAATAGTTACGCTGGTTAATATAGATGCGGGACTGGCTGTATTAATCTTTTCAATGCTCCTTTCCCCGGAAATGGGAGCCGGCCAGACATCAGGCAGAGATATTGTTATCCGGATAGACGACATCTTGCTTGCTATTATTACTTTTGCCTGGTTTGCAAAAACAGCCATGAATAAAGGTTTAGCTTTATTTATAAAAACTCCTCTCAACAGAGTTATAGGTGTTTATATCCTTATATGTCTCATCGCTACGCTGAGAGGTGCTTCTTTAGGGTACGTATCTGTCGCAAAAGGATTTTTTTATATATTAAGATATATTGAATATTTCTTACTTTATTTATTAGTGGCCAACCACATTCACAGCAAAAAACAGGTGAAATTTTTTCTTAATGTTTTTTTTATAACTTGTGCTCTTGTCTCTGTTTATGGAATACTCCAAATTCCCTCGGGAAAAAGAGTAAGTGCTCCCTTTGAAGGAGAAGTAGGAGAACCAAATACTTTTGGTGGTTACCTGCTCATCATATTTTGCCTGGCAATAGGACTCTTATTGCAAAATATTCCTAAAAAGCTAAAAGTAAGGCTGTTTGGCTTGACTATTTTGATTTTTATTCCATTTCTTTTTACTCTATCCCGTGCTTCTTACGTGGCAATTATCTTCTCCTATCTCACATTTATAATTTTAAGTAAAAAAAGAGCAATTTTAATTTTTGCGCTGGCGACAATACTCCTATCCGTATTTCTACTGAGGCCAGAAGCAGTTATCTCCAGAGTGAAATATACATTTCAGGAACAACGAACTTCTGTTAAAATTGCCGGCGTTACTCTAGGCCCTTCTGCTTCCGGAAGAATTACTGACTGGATGTATAGCATCCAAACATGGAAAAAACACCCTTTTCTGGGTCGTGGAGTGTCAGGCTTTATGTTTGTTGATGGACAATACATAGTAAACCTTGTTGAACTGGGTATTGTTGGATTTTTCGCTCTATTATGGCTTTTGTGGACAGTTATTAAACATTCATTTAACATCCACAAACAGATGGAAGATGAATTGTACAAAGGTCTGACTCTTGGCTTTATAGCTGGGTTTGTTGGACTAACTATTCATGCTCTTACATCCAATACATTTATAATCATCCGTATCATGGAACCTTTCTGGTTTCTCGCAGCTATAGTAATGATGCTGCCAACGTTGAAGGAAGAAGAAAAAAAAGAAGAAGAAGAAAGAATAGAAATTGAAAAAGGAGAAAAAGATACCAGCAATAACAGAGGCAAATCATTACTATTATCGGATTAAAACGAGTTAAAATTTAATCGGTTCTCTTCCATTTTATGTGAGTAATAATCAGAAAGTATTCGGGAATAGTTTTGCTCCCATCTTTTCTTCATTCTCTAATCATGCCCAAAAGCTGGAGAACCCGCATCCCGTAAAGCTGCCAGACTTTTCGGTTTGGAGTATCCTCGAATACCTGCCTTAATATTTCTGGCCTTGGAAATAGAGTCTCAAAAATGATAAAAAAAGATTTTCTCAATCCCTTTCCCGTGGAAAAAAGAACAAGAGGAGACCAGACTGGAAGGGAATCCTTTTTTATCCTTCTCCATAAAACCTTTCTTTCCAGGAAATTGAGTCTTTTTTTCTCCATGAGTCTCCATGCTTCCGGAGGCAAGTTAAAATCAAATATGTGAAGGAGAAGAAAAAAAACAAAAGAAATCGTTTTTTCCTGACCTAGCTCTCTCGCACGATTAATAAGTCCTGCCCAGTCAGGCCTCTCCCAAGAGGCAAGTATATTTTTAATATCCACTAGCCATATCAATCTTTCAACATTATGCTTTAGTGCATGGAGGCTCAGGTATAAAACTTCATCATACGGGCTCAAACACAGAGCCTTCTGGCTCTCAATGTGTAAAATCCGGGCTTCCTGATAAATATACTCCTGACTTTTAGTAAGGAGCATCTTATGAGCCCTAATACGGTCAGCCCACAGGATGTGTGTATGAAAATCAAAGGTGGTTGAGCCTTTTCTGAATGTATTGGGATAAAGGGGATCTCTCTTGTAATCCTGGATACTCAGGACATTTATCAAGCCGGCATAGTCCTTTTTTAGTACCCAGAAATCGATATCTGTCATGGGCCTCAAGCCAATATCGTCATAGACATGTTGTAAAAGAACAACTCCCTGTAAAAGAACCACCTTGATCTTTTTTTGATTGAGTTTATCCAGAATTTTCTTTAAGTCATGAAAAAGTCTCAGGTTAGCGATTGCAGTCCGGTAATAGAGAGATTGTAGCCTTTCTCTCTGTTTTTGGCTAAGGTTTTCCAGTAAACCTGATCTCAAGAAGTTTTTATAAAGCAGACCGGCCAAACCTTCTCTGATAGCTACATTTATTAAAAAATCAAAATCCACATCAAAAGATACAAGGCGGCGCATCCTTTGCTGCTGACTGGGATCAGGATTTATTTCTGCAGAACAGGCTAGTATTTTTGAATACATGTGGTGAAATCTCTTTTTACTAATACTACCGGAGCTTTGTCAACGGATCGCCAAACAGAATCCAGGACTTACGAATATCCTGATCACTGACATATTCTTTGGCTAACATTGTGGCTTCACCCAGGGTTAGACTCTGCCCATTAAACAGAAGCTGGATCAGCCCTCGATTCAAGGCAACCTGTGCACTGGGATCTGTCAAACTCGAAGAACTCCATACTGCTACAGCTCCTCCCTGCGCTGCTTTTAAAAGCGCCTCCGCAAGTGTGGCCATTTGTACATCATGAAAATAGCCGTTCAGACAGGTCATGTTGACAAAAAAGCTCAAATTCGGGGAATTAGTAAGAGCCGAAGCATCGGTGGAACCGAATAGATTTCCCCTCCATGTTTCTGCTGAACCATGCCCTAGGTAGTTTACCAGCTTTTGTCCACGGTTGAGGGTATCCAAGAGGTCATCTCTTGCAGTTGGGCTCTGACCTCGGAAGATCTCCGTTACAATAATATCTGGCGGCAAGAGATCAACTAATGCATCACTGGCACCTTCAAAATCAAAAAAATCAATCTCATCCGCCACAAACAGCACTTCGTTCATCGAGCCGGTGGTGCCCTCATAAGCGATAATCTTATTGATCACAATTTCAGCCTCCGCAATACTATACACAGGTAAACGTCCTATCGCCATTTTGGGCAATCCATCATTTTCAAAGTCCACAAACCAGTCATCTGAGGCACTCTTAATAAAACCGGTCTCCACAAGTTTGGTAGGAACCAAGTCATAATCACCAAGTCCCAGATAATTGCGAGGATCAAAACTCGCATCCCCCACCAGCAGTACAAAGCGCGGCGGTGGGGCCCAGTTACTGTATGCCCTGGTGAGAAAGTCTCTTAATGCCCACGGACTTTTTGCCCCATAATTAAACTCATCATACAGATCCTCTACATCAACAAGCACAACTGACCAGCCCTGCTGCTCCCTTAGCTCTATAAGGGGGCTTAAGCTTTCGAAAAAGTCTTCATGGGCAATAACCACAACATCTGCTCCCCGCGCTCTATCCTGCCAGGTCGAGGTTAAATTAGCCTTAAGGCCTACCGGTTCCCCGACATAGCCCTCGGTAAATGCTAAAAGTGTCCTCTGTCCTGATCCAGGCACTTCTATCGAGATGCCATAATCTGTTCCGCGAGAACTCACTCTTCCTCTGACTTCAAATACTTGTGCTGGATTAGTTATATCCATCACCCGGATCGCGGTGCTGCTAAATCCTTCTACAAAAAGCAGCTCTCCACCGCTTGCTGTAAATCGCAGGGCATTCTCATCTGCTGTGTAAGTATGCCAGTAGGTCAACCTGACATAATCCACAAAACTGACATCCTCTTCTCCTCCCTGCGCTTCAAATGTGATGATATTGTCTCCCTCCAGGAGCATATCATGAGGAATGTTTATCTCAACAATCCCTTGTTCTTGCCCATCAAAAAACACTTCACCCACCTCTTCATCATTAAGCAGGATCTTGACATAGTGGGACAAATCAGTTCCTCCCTGCAGAACCACTTCCAGCAGGGCGTCCTCAGGGGGCGAGGGATCAATATTTGTAACTGTTAGAAGCTGACTTGCGGTTTCTTCTGTCCAGATCGTGGGGCCAAAAAAGCTATCCTCCTCGCCATTCTTCAGCGCTGCAAAAAAGAAAGTGCGCTCCTTTAATTCTTCAGTGTAAGGAAAGCTAGATGCAGCCTCCCTATATCCTCGGCCACGGGCAACCTGGATCCGTTTTCCGGGCTGCGACCCGTCGATAAGCCAGTAAACGCGGGCATCTGAATAAGGTGTATCAATCCCTGTCCCATAAAACTCAACAGCGTCCTCTGAGCCAAAATACCCATCCAGGCTCCCAGATACAATCATGGCCTGTTCTTGTCCTTCTGTATAAAGCTGTAAGTAACGGGGGTCGACTCCCGGATCAAGCCCAGCCTCAACTAGCTCCGATTCTCCAATCCGATACCATCCTTCTTCTTTGATAAAGATCTTCACCGCAGCCTGTCCTGACAGGCTCCACTGTCTCTCAGCTGGTGGTAATCGAGGCTCAAAGCGTTTTTCTGGAATAATATTACGGAAACTAGGCCGTTCCCCGCTGCCCTGTACTGGCCTTGCGCCCAGCTGCTTACGCAGCTTACGGATCTTCCAATACTCCTGAGTCTTGGAAAGTTGATTCTTTGCAATTGTATTAAATCGTGACTTAAGCGGCTCAGAGAGCAGCTCCTTATCTGTTTCAGGCGTTACTGGTCCAAAGTAAGCACGCCCGCCGCTTAGGTCCGTACATTCCAGCCAGAAAAGTTCACGACCTGTTTTATTCGATAATGAGTCCCAGAACACATAAGTTTGCCCGGCAGGAAGCTTATTTCCGGCTCCAACCTTAAATACTGATCCCGGCAAAAGATTTGGTGTTATTCTGAAAAACTGGAAATCCACTTCCCTATAAACATGAAACCCGAGGATGTCAACCTCATAACTTGTCTGCCATTCTAGGGAAACACCCTCTTCCTGTTGACTTGCCTTAAAGTAGGCTAATTCCATTCCGTTAACTGAGCCGCTCATGTCCGGTGTTTCAACAGGTATCCCGGTCTCAGGCATACCTTCATTTATAACCGCGTCCGAATCATACTCAATCGGCTTTTCATAATTATCATAATCATTGGGCACATACTCTGCACCCCAGTCCACACAGACCGGGCCGTACCTTGTCCGTTTCCCAGTGAGATCCACATCCTCAAGCAAATAGTAGTAGGTCACACCCTGGGTGACATTCATATCAGCATACAAGTACTTCCGACCAGCAACCGATGAGATCAGACCTTTTATGATGCTGCTGTTAAGGTTTATATAAGAGCCATACAGCCCGGTTCTGCGATAGAGGTTAAAGCCCAGATTGTTTACCTCCTGGGCTGTTTCCCAGCTTACAAGGATCAACGCACCCTGGCTTACGGCATTAAATGAGATAAGCCTGACAGCTGTGGCAGCATTTTCTTCTTCACTCCCTATACTGTAAAAACTGGAGGGATCATTCTGATTGTTGTATTCTGTTTCGATCCAGCAGGCCGGCCGGGCAATATGAGAAAAACGCATTTCGTCTAGATACC